>JAQBRQ010000010.1 GCA_028286385.1 Candidatus Saccharimonadota bacterium | reverse complement strand
TCGGCCGCCATAATCGCCGCCTGAGCACTGGCGCACGGCACCACGCTATGGCCGGCCCCAATCAGAGACTGGCAATAGGTTTCGGCGAGCAATCTATCTGGTTCGATTAATAAGATGTTCGCCATTTTAGACCAACTGCAGTTGATGATTTGGTTGCAGCACGGTGCCAAGCCCGTATAGTCCCTGATGCCTTGAAGCTGATAGGTTAAGTTGCATAGCGTTCAGCAAAGCGTCGGCTACAAAAATACCGGCACCACTGGTGTGCGTGATGTTTAACAGCGGTTGGCGACTGTTTGGCTGCAGTACTCTGCCCCGTTGCAGGGCTTGAGCGGTAAGTTGTTTGGTGTCGGCGTACAGACCAGCAACGATACCATACCGACTGCGATGGGTAGCTAATTGCAGCTTGAGTTGCGGGCCTTCCAGAGCTGGCAAGGCTTCAATTAAGGCTGACCCCAAACTAACTAGTGCTGCTTGCAAACCCTGGCGGTGAGCCATAACCGGACCATAACGGCCGCTAATGCTGAGCTCAAGGTCAACACCGTAACTTTTAGCTAAACTATTAAGCTCCTGCCCCGCATCGTACAGTACCGATGATACCGACACCGGTTCTACCTCTAATAATTGCGTTTCCATGCTCAAACGGACGCCGAGGGCGTAGCTATCCAACAAACGCAAAGCGCTATCGGCCGTTGACTGAATTGTCGCCAAATCGGCCGCACCACTGAGCTGCCCCTGCTCGGCGCGGCGGGCAATTTGTAACAGCGGTAGCTTAAGCTCTTCAGCTACACTCAGCAGCAACTGCTGCGATACCATTGGCGAATCTCGCTGTGCTTGCGCCATCGACCGTTATACCCTCACTTATCTACAATCAAAGTATAGCCTAAAAAGCGAAAGGTATCTACGGTATAAAACTGAAGTTTGGCAAGATAGAGGCTTCAAAATCAGGCGTGAATTGACTGGTTTCGGCCCAGACTTCGAGCGTTTGCGACCTGAGTGGCAGAACAATCATCGTACCCTGTTTGCCGTTGGGCAGCGTGCCGCTAACCTTAATGCCGACTGTTCCCGGCACCTTTGGCAAAGCGTACGGTGATATAGTTGGTGGCGCTGTGCTTCCGTTTGTAGTTGATGACTTGACCGTCGACAGAACCTGCGAGTACTGCTGGCTTAGCACTTGTATACGCAGCGCGAACACCGAAGTTTCGTCAGTTATCGAGGGAACAACGCTTGGGTTAAAATATCCATCGACCAAGGCACTACTGCTTTTACCCTTGTCGTCGATGTATCCGCTCCAAGTTTTTGGATAATTAATCTCTAGGCTGCCGTAAGCCTCAGGGCCTTTGTAGGTGCGCAGCGGCTTCTTTTCGTCTTGCAGGAATTGGGCGTCTTTGGCGCTACCTTCTTGCTGCTTGGCAATAATTACGGCGTCTTCTATTTTGCTATCGGTGTTACTTTTGTAGTCGGCGCGACTCATAAAAGCCCAGCCGCCGAAGGCGATGGCACCAATAAGTAGTAAAACCGTAAAGACAAGTGAGATTGCCAACCCGCTGACTGCCCCATCTTGGTTATGCTTTATCATACGTTCAATGGTACCACCGGGAGTGGCTGATAGCAATAGAGGTACACCCCGGCCTGTTGCTTGACCGGTTTGACGTCTTTAATCGGGAATGCAAAACTTACCAACTTGACGGGATTATGCTCATATTGTATACATTTTTTATGCAGCTTTGACATATATTTTGGCAATAGGAATACAAAGATCGCATCGGCTTCCGGCCATGGCTTTTGCCAGAAATCACCCCATATAACGCGCACTTGCTTTCGGTACCGCCACGTCCGGATTTTGCAGATTATGACCAGCAGCGGATTAAGTTCATAGCCAACAACCTGCAGCCCCTGCTTGGCGGCCGCAATCAGCACTTTGCCATCGCCGCAGCCCAGCTCTAGCAAGGTATCGCCCTTCTTAAGATTAGCCAGTTCAAGCGCAGCTTTGACTTGCGGCGTCAGCGTTGGTAAATATGGTGCCCCGACCAGCAAAACACCAGCGAAACAGACCAGCAATATGACTAGAGCGGCGCCGAGTAGTGTCATGCCTCAGTGCTAAATTTGGCTTTGAGCTCAAGCACAGTGTTTTCGGCGCTTTTAAGATGACCCTCGAGTTGCTGCACCAGCTCCAGGCCGCGCTCGTATTGCTTTAGAGCGGTGTCGACATCGGTATCTTCGCGCTGCAATTCATTGAGGATAATCTCTAGCTCTTCGTTGAGCGCTTGATATGTCGGTGCTGATTTTTTTGATGTAGCCATTTAGTTCTCCGCGGTGACTTCTGTGACAGAAGCTTTAAATTTACCATTTGCGAGTTGTACTTCCACTATATCACTGGCTGACAGGTCGGCGGTAGCCCGCAATGATTTGCCGTCACGCCGGACAATGGCGTAGCCACGGCGCAGCGTAGCTTCCGGGCTGAGGGCCAGCAGTAATTGCCTGTGGCTAGCGGCGAGCAGCTGATCACGCCGCAACTTCCCCGAGATTTGTTGTTCCAAAATAAGAGCTTGCTCACGCAGTATGCGGCGAGCAGTCTCGAAGCGCTGCTGACTAATTTGTTGCAGCTGCGCCAATCGAGCCTGCAAGTTAAGTAACGCTTGCTGGCGGTCTGGCACCAGGAATTCAGCGGCATTACTGGGGGTGCTAGCCCGGCGATCGGCTGCCAGTTCGGCTAAAGATAGGTCGATTTCGTGCCCGATTGCCACGAGCGTCGGCACACGGCTTCCGGCCACAGCGCGCGTTACCTGCTCGGTGCTAAACGCCGCCAAATCTTCGGCACTGCCACCGCCACGGATCAGCACCAGTACATCAGGCGGTTCAGCCTGAGCATTAAACTGATCAAAGGCGGCCACAATCTGGGCTACGGCCGGCTCGCCTTGCACCTGGACATCAATATGCTCAATGGCTACGCCGCCCCAACGGGCATCTAAAATCTTAATAAAATCGGCATAGGCGGCCGACTGCTTGGAAGCAATCAAGCCAATGCGAGCTGGCGGATACGGCAATGGTCGTTTGCGTTCATCGTCGAACAAGCCTTCGGTGGTTAATTTGACCTGTAGCAGCTCGGCGGCTCGCTTAATCGTGCCCTCGCCGGCCGGTTGCATGCTCAGCACGTTAACACTGAAGCCGTACAAATTGTGCAATCGCGGCTGGCCACGGACTTTGAGGATCATGCCGTCTTCCAAGGGACCAGGCAGCTGATAGACGGTGCCAAAGAATTTGACGGTCGAATCCTCGTCTTTGAGATCAAAATACACCCAGCGGTTCTTGCTGACGCGCAGATTGGCAAGTTCACCAACGATCACCACGCCGTTGTAGGCATAGTCCAGCGTTTGGTTAAGCAACCCGACGAAGTCGCTGACGCTCAGCTCGACGTCGCTACCTGGTTGCATGTGGTGGAGCTCCGGGCACTGACTCGCCTTGCCGTAGCGCCTTTTGATAAAAGTAATAGCCCGGAGGTATCTGAACCAACGTATTAACTACGCGATACATAACTGTCACCGGCAAACTGACTCCCGGCGGCACGCCGGCACTGGCTAATACGGCCGTCATTAAGGCTTCATAAATACCGATGCCGCCCGGCAAGACCGAAATCAAACCGGCAAAATTGGCCACGGCATAGGCAATGATCACCGCGCCAATATTGACGAATTCACCAAATGCCAGGTACACCACATAGACTGCTAGTATCTCGGTAACGTTAGCCACGAAAGCCCACCAAAATGGTCCACGCAATTGCTTGTAGCTGCTCTTTATCTCTTGATAATTAGCGTGAAAATCATCGAACACGTTTCGGGCACTGCTAATATTGATGGTCTCCGGATGGTTAGGCCTGACTACTTGGATAATGCGATTCAAGCTCTTTGTGACCGCAGTAAAGAAGTGATTTATGCGAGCCTTGCTGCCGACAATGTAGGCAAAACCAACCGTGCCAACCAACAGCAGCGTTGACAGCGACGCGGCCACCAAAATCGTTAGGTTGCTGACGTGCCCCATAATCGATAAGCTCAGCAAGCCAAAGATGATCAGCACTTCGAACGACAGGAATGTCAGCCCAAGTTTTACAACATGCACGAGCGTTGCCTTGCTAGCGGTTAATTTTTCGCCATCGCGCAGACGAAGCCCAAAATACGAAATACCGGCCGCGCCACCGCTCGGGAACACGTGATTCACGAAGTTGAGTTCCAGGGACGTCCTATACAAGAACTTGTACGGCAACTTGTTGCCAACCATACTGAACAAGCCCTGATAGAGCTTAGCCTGCGCGTGGTAATTGAGCAGCTCCACGGGAATGATAAGCAGCAACAGCCAGCCATTGATGCGGGTCAAGTTGCCAATTGTGTCGCCCACCTGGTGACGCAAGGCGTAAACCAAAACGCCCAAAGCCAGCAATGTCACCCAATTGAGCGTCAGTTTCCAATTTCGTAGGAGCCAAGATTGTTTACCCATTAGCAATCATTATACCGGACAGCTAGGAGTCCGCTATACTGTAGCTATGCAAAGTTTATTAGTTCTTGGTCGCCAGCCGGCGCTCGGCCTGGCCGAATTGGAAAGTCTGTACGGCGCTGCGGCGCTCCGACCCGTCGGCAAGCAAGCAGTTGTTGTTGATATTGACCCCTGTTTACTCGCCTTTGATCGCCTCGGCGGGGCCACCAAATTCTGTAAAATTCTGACCACGCTCGACACCACGCACTGGGGACAGATCGAAAAATTTTTAGTCGGCGTCGCGCCCGGCCACAGCCAAACCATGCCCGAAGGCAAAATGCTGCTCGGCCTGAGCGTTGTCGGTCTGGATATTGGCCTGCGTCAGCTGGAAGCCACCGGGCTGACTATCAAAAAGGCTGTTCGCAAAACTGGCCGCTCCGTGCGCTTAGTCCCCAACAAAGCACCCGAGCTCAATAGCGCCCAGGTGATCCATAATAAATTGACCGGCCCCAACGGCTGGGAGCTAGTCTTCATCCGCGATGGCAACAAAACCATCGTCGCCCAAACCGTCAAAGTCCAAGACATCGAAAGCTACACTCGCCGCGACCGCGAACGCCCAAAACGCGACACCAAAGTCGGCATGCTGCCCCCTAAACTAGCTCAAATCCTCATCAACTTGGCTGTTGGCCGCCTGCCCGAGGACAAACTCAGCTCCATCTGCGAGATTCCTGCCGGCCAGCCGATTCCCCGTCCGATTCTCGGTCAAACGGTACTTGATCCGTTCTGTGGCACCGGTGTTGTACTCCAGGAAGCCCTGCTCATGGGCTACGACGTTGCTGGCACCGATTTGGAGCCGCGCATGGTCGAATACACCGCCAAAAACCTGGAATGGCTGTCCGATATGTACGGCTTAGAGCACAAAGACTATCCACTCGAAGTTGGCGATGCCACTTCGCACAAATGGTCGGTGATTCCCGATTTTGTAGCCACCGAAACCTACCTCGGACGTCCCTTCACCGAAAAACCAGGCCCAGAAATCCTGGCCCAAACGGCTATGGAATGTAACCTCATCATCAAAAAATTTCTCAATAACATTGGCCAGCAAGTCCCCTCTGGCACCCGTTTTTGCCTAGCCGTTCCAGCTTGGCAAACTCGCCCAAATCAATTTAAACATCTACCCCTTATTGACTCCTTAAGCGATATGGGGTACAATCGTATGAGTTTTGAGCATATTGCAGACGAAGATCTTATCTACTATCGAGCAGACCAGATCGTCGCTCGCGAGCTCATCGTAATAACCAAGCGGTAACAGCCACTCCGGCCCCCGCGATAAGGAGAACCTATGTCACATGTGAAAGCTGGCGGTACAGCCAAAAATATCCACGACAGTCCCGGCCAACGCCTCGGCGTTAAGCTTTTTGGTGGCGAAAAAGTCAAAACCGGTCAAGTGATCGTTCGCCAAGTTGGCATGAGCAAGCGCGGTGGCGTCGGCACCAAAGTCAGCCGCAACTACACCATCCACGCCGACCGTGACGGTATCGTTACCTACAACAAGCGCAAAATCCGCCTCTTCAGCGGTCGCTCAGTCATGCGCACCGAAGTCACCGTC
>JAQBRQ010000046.1 GCA_028286385.1 Candidatus Saccharimonadota bacterium | reverse complement strand
AGCCGAAAAGATTGCCGATATGTTACTCAATCTGCGTCTCATTGCCTGTGCTAAATTTGTGCCAGTAGATAGTCGCTTTCATTGGGAAGGCAAGATTGAACAAAGCCAGGAAGTCATGATGCTCATGGAGAGCTTAGACGCTAATTTCGACAAGATTGAGGCTGAAGTTGCAAATCTTCATTCCTACGATACCTTTGTCCTAAAAGCCGTGCCGATAACTCATATTTCTAAGCAAGCGTCTGCCTGGCTCAAGCAGACGCTAAATGGGGACGTACTTAAAAGAAATCAACTATAATAGAGCTATGACTATGGAAGGCGACACCACGAGCGATAAATATCAGAAGATAGTTGAGGGTACTGAACTTGACGTTGATGTTGATGTGGAAATTAGCAGCGCTATTCTATGCGCTCCCCTTGTTTGGTGTACTGTTGACTCGTTTCGAAATCCGGAAATGGATAAAGCTGATAGCAAGGCCAGGCGAGATAATCTCGTGCAGGTTATGGCTGAGCGCTTGGGAACATCAGAGGAACACGCAGATCGAGCGATAACCCTATATGAGACATTGTCGAAGCCAAGAGAGAACAATGAGTAAACGCGATTATTACGAAATTTTAGGGGTTGGCAAGGACGCTTCGGCTGACGAGGTCAAGAAGGCTTATCGCCGTGCCGCAGTTGAGCACCATCCAGATCGCGGTGGCGACGAAATCAAGTTCAAAGAATTGACCGAAGCTTACGAGGTGCTCAAAGACGGAGAAAAGCGCAAACGCTATGACCAGTTTGGTCACGCGGGCGTTGGCGGTAACGGTGGCGGCAGCCCATTCGGCGGTGGCTATGGCCAAGGTCAGAACGTTAATTTCGACTTCGGCGATTTAGGGCTTGGCGATATCTTCAGCAGCTTCTTTGGTGGGGGCGGAGGCGGCGGCCAGCAGCGCCAGGCTCGCGGCCGCGATGTCGAAGCCAGCGTCGAGATCAGCTTCGAACAGGCAGTCTTTGGCACCGAGGTCGAACTTGGCCTGCACCTCGACGATACCTGCGAGCACTGTAAAGGCACAACCGTTGAACCAGGTTACGAGCTCAAAACCTGCGACCAATGTAAGGGTTCCGGCCAAGTCGTCACCGTGGCTCGTACAATTTTTGGCAACATTCAACAAGCCGCCGTTTGTCCAAAATGTAGCGGACGCGGCAAAATCCCCGAAAAAGTCTGCAGCGTCTGTCACGGCAAAGGCACTCAGTCCAAGAAGCAAAAGATTCAGCTCAAAATCCCGGCTGGCGTAGACGATGGCGCTACAATCCGACTGCGCGAGCACGGTGAAGCCATCGCCAACGGGCCAAAAGGTGATTTGTACGTCAACATCCGGGTTAAGTCGCACAAACACTTCACCCGCGAGGGCGACCTTATCCTCAGCGAAGAGCACATCGGCATGGTTGAAGCCGCGCTCGGTACCGAGATTGACGTTCAAACCGTCGACGGCCCAGTCCGCATGAAGGTGCCAGCTGGCACACAGTCCGGTTCCGACTTCAAGCTATCGAACCACGGCGTGCCGCACCTGAAGGGCACAACCCGCGGCGCCCACATCGTCACCATCACCGTCGATACGCCGACCAAGCTCAGCAAAGAGCAACAAGAATTACTGCAGCAATTCGCCACCAGCACTGGCAAAAAGAAGTTCTGGTAAACCTCGCTCGAGCCGCGTACAAGCCCCATATAACCATAAGCGGCTTGCATCATATCAGCGATCGATTAAAATAGAGGTAATGCGCAACGCTCCCTCGAATCAATCCGGTTTTATTCCCATGCTCATCGCTATTTTGTTAGTCGTCGCCGGGGTAATTTATTTCGTCTACACCCGCGTTTCCGGCGCACAATAAATGTTATACTCTAATCAAATGACTACGAACCAAACTGTTATCGTACACAGTATCAACCTGCTGATCCTTATTGTACTCATAGCTTGTCAGTACAAGATGTTCACTGACCTCTACTTCAATAAGCGAATAAAGTCGTACATGAAGTGGTGCTGGACAATCGTGATGCTATTCCTATTCCCTCTGGGTATGTTGATTTATTATCTTACTGATTATTCGAAGAAAAAGGGCAAATTAGTCATTTAGTGCGCTCGTTATTTTGTTAAACACTGACCAGCGCCAAGGTGATAAGTGCCAATTGCGCACGTTACGTTCGAGAGTGAAATTCAGCAGAAATACATTGACTAAAAACTAAATCTAGGGTATAGTAGAGGGTTGGATATTCCAATATGAAAAATTTACTTACCATCGGTACAACTGAGCTCATGACGCTGCCAGACAGCGCCATTGCTGACATTCCCGCGAAGATCGATACTGGCGCCGATAACTCGGCGATTTGGGCCAGCAACATTCACCTAGAAGAGGGCAAGGTTGTATTCAACTTATTCGCGCCTGGCTCAGTCTATTACCGGGAAGAGCCAGTTGTGGTTAGCAATTTCCGCACCACAACAGTCCGCAATTCATTTGGCCACAAAGAGTTCCGCTACAAAGTTCAGTTCAACGTTTGTGTTGGCGAACACAAGCTGCAGCGCTGGTTTACCTTAGCCGATCGATCACGCAACAATTATCCAATATTACTCGGCAAAAACTTCCTCAAAAATAAGTTTATCGTCGATGTGTCGCAGAAAAATATTGTTAGCAAACACGAAGTTTCCAGCAAGGTCCTGATCTTTACCAAAGACGTTGAAGAGAGTAATGCCTTTTTTGACGAGGTGCGCAGCAACCAAGTCAGCCCAATCAAGTATGAGTGCATCCCGTACTCGGCGCTGTGGTTCACCATTGATGGCAAGAACACCCGCGTCCGCAACACCATTGGAGGCAAAGACATTGCCGATTATAGCTTCACGTTTTTTAAGAATCATCACTCACGTGAATTTTCATGGAGCGCTGCCGAATATTTGCAGTTCCGCGGACGACCGTTCGCTGACACGGAGTTTACCCGCTACATGTCGGGCAGCAAGCTCAGCGAGTACACGCGCTTGGCGTGTTTTGGCTTAAACGTGCCTCTGACATTTTGCGCCAAAACGCCAATTCTTAAAGACAAGTTTGCCGACATTTCTAAGCGGCTTGGTCTGCCGTTCGTCCTCAAAGAATTCAAGAGCGACAAGGGCAAGTTTAACTACCTGATTCAAGCCAAAAAGGACTTCGAGACTATTCTCAAAGAAGCGCCCAAAGACCATATTTACATCGCCCAAAAGTACATTCCAAACGACGGTTTTTACCGCTTATACATTATGGGCAAAGAAATGAGCTTGGCGATTTGGCGCTCATCAGTCCCGCACGAAAACCCACTCAAGGGTCATTTAAATAAACCAAAGGGCAGTGCTAATGCCAAAAATATCGAGCTCGATAACGTCCCTGGCGAAGCGCAAGACTTAGCGCTGCGAGCCGCCGATTGCATGAATCGACAAATTGCAGGCGTCGACCTGGTGCAAGACAAAAACACCGGTGTTTGGTACATATTGGAGGTCAATAATGACCCTCAGATACGCAGCGGTTCATTCGTTGCGGAAAAAGCTGCAATGGTTGCAAAATATTTTGAGGCGGAGTTAAATCAGTAAGCCCTATGCGCATTGTTATTCTTTCTAAAGGTCCCGGAAACTACTCCACCAAGCGTCTCAAAGATGAAGCTATTAAGCGTGGCCACGAAGTGCGCGTTGTAAATTACGCCAAGTGCTACGTGACCGTCGAGCGCAGCAACCCGGTCGTGCACTACAAAGGCGAGCCGGTGATTGACGTTGATGTGGTGATCCCGCGCATTGCGTCCAGCCTAACTAAGTACGGCTCGGCGATGGTTCGCCAGTTCGAAATGCAGAACGTCTTTACGACGACTAGCTCAATCGCCATTGTGCGTTCCCGCGATAAGCTGCGCAGCATGCAGTTGCTAGCAAAAGCCGGCGTTGGTATCCCAAAGACCGTCTTCGTACGCGAAACGGCTGATTTTGACGGCGTCCTCGAGCAAGTCGGTGGTGCGCCGGTTATTATTAAGGTCGCTCGTGGCACGCATGGTAACGGCGTTGTGCTGGCCGAAACCCGCAAAGCCGCCCTGGCCGTAATGCAGGCCTTCTACGTCGAAGGCGTGAACTTCCTAGTGCAAGAGTTCATTCAGGAAAGCGCTGGTGTCGACATTCGTGCCTTCGTGGTGAACGGCAAAGTTGTTGCCAGCATGTTGCGCCAGAGCCTCGACGATGACTTCCGTTCCAACATCCACCAAGGCGGCCAAGGTATACCCGTTAAATTGACGACTGAAGAACGTAAGACCGCCCAGAAAGCCGCCAAGGCTATGGGACTACCAATCTGCGGTGTCGATATGATGCGCAGCGCACGCGGGCCATTGGTACTCGAAGTGAACTCCAGTCCTGGTTTTGCCATCGAGAAGGTGACTGATCGTAATGTTGCCGTGGCGATTATCGATTACATCGAGAAGACGGTGAAGACTGGGCGTCGGCGCAAAGACAAAGTCGGCGCTTAAGCCCATCTTGTGAGGGCGTGCTGCAATCCGATGCGAGGGTGCGTTTCGCGCGGGTTCGGTCGGCCTTTGGCCTCGCTCCGCCGGCTGCACTATGCTTGACCCCCTCGCATCGAATCACATCACGCCTCCGACAGCATAGTGCTCATGCTATAGTATGAGTATATGACACCTGTTATCACGCTTGCCGGTATTGTACTTGTCCCAGCTGTTTTACTGATGGTGCTGCGTATTAATGCCACGCTGGTATTTTTGAGTTTGTGCCTTGGGAATATATTGGTGCAGTTCGCGGCCGATGACGTCAGCAGCTTAATAGCCCTGTTCTCGGCCCGTGTGCCGGAGGGCGTCGATACCAGCAACCATAATATCTCGTTAGTCTTATTGCTCTTGCCAACGCTGTTGACGGCGCTGTTTATGATCAAAACCGTTCGCGGGAATGGTAAGCTGGCGCTCAATCTGTTGCCAGCTGCTGGCGTGGGGCTGCTCGGGGCGTTATTGGTTGTCCCATTGCTGCCAGGCGGCTTGAGCCACAATATTATGGACTCATCAATCTGGAGCCAGATACAAAGCGCGCAGGGAACCGTTGTTGGCGCCGCTGCCACAATCTGCTTGCTGGTACTGTGGATGCAACGCCCAAAAACCGGCCGTGACGACAAACACAAAAAGCACTAACGATTGACTTTTTGCTCAAAATACGGATAATGTAAGGAGTTAATCGCCCGGCAATATGGAATCACGGGCCCATAGCTCAGCCGGTTAGAGCACCTGCCTTTTAAGCAGGGTGTCGTGGGTTCGAGTCCCACTGGGCCCTCCAAATAAAACGCCTCAGCAAAGCTGGGGCTTTTTATATGGTTGGTCGAGCTGGGCTATAGAACAGGTTCGTCGTATGTGAGCGAAGCGAACGGAGAAGCGACGAGCCGCAGGCGAGGGAAGCGCTGTCCCACTGGGCCCTCCACTTTGACCTTACGGATGACCCTAGTAGGAAAGTCTGAACCAAAAAGCCTTCATTGGCTTTTTTTGCTTACGGTTTCTATTTTTCGTGACAAGTTATACAATTCATCCTATGAGCGCAAACATAGGTAGAGAACAAGAATTTGCAGGTCTTCAACAAGACTGGGAGGCGGTAGGTGGATACCTTTCAACCGCTATGCAAGAGGTTGCTTTAGGATTAGGCGGTGAAGACCTAGCGAGTAAGGTTGCTTTGGTCGGGGCTTCTGATAGTGCTTTGCCAAACCCTGGTGCGTTAAAAATGCTTGAAGATTTAAGCCCAGGGTCAGCAGAGTTTGTAATGACAAGAATGACAAAGATTCAACAAGAAACACATCAGCGTAAAGTTGCTGAAATGCGTAAACCAAGTCTAAGAAAATATGGCAAGGCTGTTCTTGACGGTTTCGCCAGCTTCAACATTTTTGGAAATCTACCAAGAAAACGTTAGAATTTAATCGTATTTTAGTTGCAATAAATTCCACTATGCTCCTCTAGTCCATACCCTGGTAGGAATACTGCAACTAAATATTTAACATACTTACTATATAAATTTTAAGGGAGGCGCCGCATTGCGCCCCCCCTCCTGCAGATCAAATTAGGCATAGCCTACCTATTTAGAATGTTTACATCGAACTCACTGCTATTTAGGTTGGTGGCATCACCGCTTCGGGCACTACCTCCAAATTTGTTACCAAAGACAGCAGCGTCTCCAGTAATTGCAGTCTGATCGCTGGTATTATTAATCCTCACGTCGTTGTTGTTTAGCTCACTGAATCGATCTTGTCCTGGGCGGCTAAATCCGCCGAAACCATCAAACTGGTTAAAGCGGTCTAATCGGTTTTCCCTATTCAAACCATCAAATCGCATTTCGCTCCTGCCGCCCATATCCATGCGGCCATACTGGCCACCCGACCACGAAGCGCCATCAGCTGCGGCTACACCACCTAAGCCAATCATCCCGGTAGTAACTACCGAAGCGCTAAGTAGGCCTATTCTTTTAAAATTAATTTTCATAATACCTCCTATATTATTACTATTATTGCCAAAGCGCTCGTCGCCATACTACATACCTTGCAGGACTAGATAACACTTCTTACAGTTATTACTATACAAATGATAGTATATTAACTCTATGAATTATCTTTCTTGACACGTGGGTATTGAATTCCAGTTTGCTAGAATAATAATATGTCTGTAATTGATGAATATCTTTTGAAGGTAGATGACTAAGCTGCACTTCAAAGCGGTCATAGAGATATACAATGGTAATCCGTATGTTCTTATGAGTCCTGTCCGAGCTCTAGCGCTTCAAAAAGGTTGGCGGAAGCCTATGCCCGTTACCGTTCAAATTAACGGAAAGCCGGATAAGCCCTGGCGCATTAATATGATGCCAATTGGAGACGGAAGTTTCTATCTTTATCTTCACGGGAACGTGCGCAAGGCTTCGAAGACCGGGGTAGGTGATACCGTAACGGTTGATGTTGCATTTGATGAGCAGTATTATAACGGACCCATGCACCCCATGCCTGATTGGTTTCAAGAAGGGCTTAACGAGAATGTAAAAGCGAACAAAGCATGGAAGAACCTCATTCCTAGCAGGCAAAAGGAGATATTAAGGTATTTCTCCGGGCTAAAGTCTCCACAAGCAAAAGAGCGTAACCTTCAGAAAGCACTACATGTGTTATCTGGGCATGATGACCGGTTCATGGCTCGTACGTGGAAGGACGGTAAGTAGGTACCGGCTCCACGATTTTATTGATTTTAGTTGCGATAGTTTTCGCTACGGTCACCGTATTGACCTCGAATTTCCATGATTGTATAATATGATTATGCTTGAGTCTTTATCGAATTTGGAGAATCAGCCTGGTGCTTCACCAGATATTCTTGGGGCTGTTTTTGCTCGAAAATTTATTAATCATCCTGAACAAGTAAGCACTTATTGTACCGTTACTGGCCAAATATTTGAAGCCCTGGAGCTCGGGGCCACTTACCTCAGGCGAGAGATGCGCCCAGACGGAACTCGTGGTGCTCCTTATATTGATTATCAAAGATCATGGGGTGCAATGAGCTGGAACGAAGCTATTACGGTTAATAATAAAGGAGAGTGG
>JAQBRQ010000035.1 GCA_028286385.1 Candidatus Saccharimonadota bacterium | reverse complement strand
TCGAACCTGCGAATGCTGGTACCAAAAACCAGTGCCTTACCACTTGGCGACGCCCCATTAACGTGCCGTTAACAGATTGATTTTAGCGTATATTGGGACTATAAACAACTATAACAGGTGTCAATCTGTAGACGGGCAGCTGCTTTCCTGCTAAAATATATCTAATTAGTTCTCATATCTATGTCTAAAACTTCGTCTAAAAACCCTGCTGATTATATAGTGCCATTAAACATCAATGGCCTTGAGGGGCGTATGCTCAATATGCCGCCGCCTAAGGGGCAGACCAAAGAGATCCTATTTATATATGGCCATCATTCGAGCCTAGAGCGTTGGTGGGGCCTCATGCAGGTTTTAAACCGTTACGCCGGTGTTACTATGCCCGATATGCCGGGTTTTGGCGGCATGGACAGCTTCTACAAGATTGGCAAGAAGCCGACCATCGATAACTTGGCCGATTACCTGGCTGCCTTCGTAAAACTTCGTTACCGCCGCAAAAAGGTCATTATTGCCGGCATGAGCTTTGGCTTTGTTGTGGCCACCCGCATGCTGCAACGCTATCCGGAACTCACCAAAAAAGTAACGCTAATGGTCAGCATCGTTGGCTTTGCCCATAAAGACGACTTTACGTTCGGTCGATTGCGCTACAATTTCTACCTGAATGCGACGCGTACGCTGTCACATCGACTACCGGCGGCCGTCTTCCGGCATGTGGTGTTGCACCCGGTAATCTTGCGTAACTTCTACGCTCGGACACATAATGCCAAACATAAGTTTGCGGCAGCCAAAGATGCTGCCGAATTCGAGCACTTAATGGATACCGAAGTAAGCCTGTGGCACGATAACGATGTTCGCACTTGGGCCTTCACCTCGACGCAGTTCCTAAAGTTCGATAACTGTGATGTCCGCGTCAAGCTCCCAATTTGGCACATTTCGGCTAAAGCTGACCATTTCTTCGATAATAACCTGGTCGAACAACATATGCGCGTCATTTTTACTGATTTCCATAGCGCCGAAATTGACATGAAAACCCATGCCCCGAGCGTTATCGCCGACGAAAAAGACGCTGCTCCCCTCGTACCTGCCAAACTTCGTCGAGTGCTTACTAAACTGCCCTAATGGTATACTGAGGTCAAGATGAAAATAGGCTTGGTCTGTCCGTACAACATAAATAAGCAAGGTGGCGTGCTGGAAGTCGTGCTGGCTCTAAAGGCCGGACTGGAAGATCGCGGCCACACGGTCAAGATTATTACACCGCAGCCGCGTGGCGGTAATCCGATCATCCACCCCGACGATATTATCTTTTTTGGCAACTCTACCGATTTCCGCTCGCCATCACACACAACCGCCCAGGTTTCCAGCACAGCTGATACCGAACATCTCGACGATATACTTGAAACCGAACAGTTTGACGTACTGCACTTCCACGAGCCATGGGTGCCATTCTTGAGCCGTCAGATATTGCAGCGCTCTACCAGTGTTAATATTGCCACTTTCCATGCAAAAATCCCCGAAACACTGATGAGCCGAACCGTTATTAAAGTCGTTACGCCATACCTCAAATCTGTCATGAGCTACCTGCATGTCTATACTGCAGTTTCAGACTCGGGCGCTGAGTATGTCGCTGGCTTAACCGACACGCCAATCACGATCATCCCTAACGGTATTGACCTCAAAAAATACCATAATGGGGCTAGTAAAAAGAAGCACGCAGCTAAGACGATCTTGTATGTCGGTCGTTTGGAGCGGCGCAAAGGTGTTAAATATCTATTACAGGCTTATCAGCTCTTGGCGCAGGATAATCCCGACGTAAAACTGGTGATTGCCGGTGACGGACCGGACCGCGAAAAGCTGGAGCTACTCGCGGAAGACCTCAAACTGCCTAACGTCAGTTTCCTGGGATACGTAACCGAAGAGCTCAAGCTCAAATTGTTGGCTGAGGCTGACTTGTTCTGTTCGCCGGCTATCTTTGGCGAAAGCTTTGGTATTGTGCTGCTGGAGGCTATGGCCACCGGTGTTGTTTGCGTGGCCGGTAACAACTCGGGCTACTCCGACGTAATGCAGGAGCTTGGTGCTGTTTCAATTGTTAACCCGCACGACGCAACAGAGTTTGCTCGCCGCTTAGACGTGTTGCTGCACCAGGACGATTTACGAGTGCTCTGGCAAAAATGGGCTGGCGAGTATATCCAGCAGTTTAGCTATCCGAATATCATCGATCGCTACGAAGAACTGTATATTGACGCCCTTAAGCAGCATGAACAGCACTAAATCATTCAAAATTGGCCTTGTCCTCGATGATGGGCTCGATAAGCCCGATGGTGTCCAACAATATATCTTAGGAGTCGGTGAATGGCTCCGTAACCAGGGCCACGATGTGCATTACCTGGTTGGCGAAAGCAAGCGTACAGACATTACCGGCCTGCACAGCATGAGTCGTAATATAATGGTTCGGTTCAATGGCAACCAACTAACCATGCCGCTGCCAACGAGCCGTCGTAAGCTCCGCAAGTTTTTAGACGCCGAACAGTTCGATGTATTACATATTCAGGTCCCTTACAGTCCGTTTATGGGCCACCGCTTGATCCAAGCTGCCGGACCCAGGACGGCGGTTGTCGGAACGTTTCATATCGCACCAAATACTGGCATTGTCACGCTTGGCACTAAAGCGCTTGGCATTTGGCTCAAGTCTTCCCTCAAGCGGTTCGATGACATGATGAGCGTCTCGCCGGCGGCCCTCAACTTTGCTCGTGCTACGTTTAAGGTCGAATCAACCATATCGCCAAACGTCATCGAATATCCTCGCTTTCATACTGCTAAGCCCTTCGAGAAATACGCTGACGATACGCTGACCATATTGTTCCTGGGTCGATTGGTCTCCCGCAAAGGCTGTCATTTATTGCTCGAGGCAGTTGCCCAGCTTGCAAAGCAGGCTGATCTGCCAAAATTTAGATTGGTCATTTGTGGAAAAGGCCACCTGGAAGCGAAGCTTCGCGAGTACGCCATGCAGCAAGGTATCGAAGACAGGGTTGAGTTTACCGGTTTTGTAACAGAGGAGGATAAGCCTCGCTACTACGCCTCAGCTGATATTTCGGTCTTTCCAAGTAGCGGCGGTGAAAGCTTCGGCATCGTGCTGCTGGAGGCCATGGCCAGCGGCCGAGCCGCCGTACTGGCGGGCGATAATCCGGGCTACCGATCGGTGTTACATCAAAACCCAGAATTACTGTTTGACCCGCAGAACGCTGACGCCCTTGCCAAAAAACTGGCAATCTATCTGCGTGACGAAGCGCTTCGTAAACAGATGGCTGACTGGGGTGAAGACTATACCAAAGGCTTCGATGTTGATGTTGTGGGCAGGCAGTTACAGGATATTTACAGCAAAGCATTGCGTAAACGGCGCGATCAATAGATAATACAATTATGTTTAGCCTCCGAAAGTCCGATAAGAATCCCGAAATTGCCGTAACCGTTACCACCGAAACCTTTGCTCGCTTGGCTTTGCTTACGGTTGGAACCATCATCTTACTGGTAGCCGCTCAAAAGGCGTCGCACGCCTTGCTCCTCATCTTTATCGCCTTCTTCTTGGCATTGGCCTTGAACAGTCCAGTCCACGCGCTCAGCAAGCGCTTACCGGGCAAACGCAAAGGTAGCCGCACCCTGGCCACTGTCTTATCTTTTTTGATTGTTGTGCTGCTTCTGGGGGGCTTCATAGCCAGTATCGCGCCACCGCTAGTCCGTCAAACCGATAGTTTTATATCGGCCGCACCGCGCCTGATTCGCGACTTCCGCAGTCAAGATAGTACAACCGGTCGGTTTATTCGAGAGCACAAACTAGAAAAACAGGTCAACAGTGTATCTAATCAGCTATCAGATCGTCTAAAGGGTATCGGCGGCACCGCTTTCTCGACCGTGCAACGCATTGGCAGCAGTGTCTTCTCGCTGTTAACGATATTAGTTCTAACTTTCATGATGCTCATAGAGGGCCCGGCATGGATTAGGTTTGCCCGCGAGGTTTTGCCAGATAAGCACCACGCTATAGCCGATCGCTTGGCTTACGATATGTACCGCGTCATTAAGGGCTACGTGAACGGCCAGGTTCTGTTGGCAGCAATGGCAGCGGTCTTCATTTTGCCAGTTATCCTCATACTGGGCATTGATTATCCAATAGCCCTGCTCGTCATCATCTTTATTTGCGGTCTCATTCCGATGGTCGGACACACTATTGGTGCGGTCATTGTAACGACTGTAGCGCTCTTCAACTCCGTTACTGCGGCGATCATTATCCTGGCTTACTACATTCTGTATCAACAGATCGAAAACGTCCTTATTCAACCACGCATTCAGTCTAATTCAACCGACATGTCGCCGCTGCTCGTCTTTATGTCGGTTGTGATTGGCGTCAGCTTTGGCGGCCTAGTTGGCGGTCTGGTAGCCATTCCAGTAGCTGGCTGCCTGCGTATTGTCATCCTAGAATACTTGCGCCAGAAAAAGATCATCACCGCACCAGAACAAAAAGATCTAACTACTGCCTAAACCAGATAGGTCCGGTCGGCGTATCTCGAACGCCAACCCCTTGCTCAACTAGTGTGTCACGTAATTGATCAGATTTAGCCCAGTCTTTATTGTCGCGGGCTTGCTGACGCTCTGCGACCAGCTGCTTTTGCTCATCGCTTATATCTTGCCGATTGCTCAGCTGAAGGCCTAACACGTCATCGATAAACTCTAGGAGTGCCACAAACTGATCTGTATCGCTCGTGCGTATGAGGCGTTCTGATAAGTTCGTTTCCAGGGCACTTAAAAATGTTACGGTTGAGGGCGTATCCAGGTCATTACTGAGCTGTTTTAGAATGCGCTCAACAGGCTGCTGGTAGTTAAACTCTGGTGCGTCACCTCTGGTTTGCCAACGTAAATCAGCCATAGCTTGGTATGATTTAAGGCGATTCCCGGCAGCTTCCAAACTTTCCCAGCTAAACTTGGACTGGCTGCGGTAATGCGATTCGAGCACATGCAGGCGAACGGCTTCCGCCGAAACACCCTTTTCGATAATTTCCTGGATGCGTATACCATTGCCGAGGCTTTTTGATATCTTCTCGCCGTTTACCGTAACATGATTGCTGTGGAACCAGTAGTTAGCAAAGCGCTTGCCCGACGCAGCTTCGCTCTGGGCTATTTCGTTGGTGTGGTGAACCATTACGTGATCGATGCCGCCGGTGTGGATATCGAGTGTATCGCCAAGGTATTTCATGCTCATCGCCGAGCATTCTATGTGCCAACCTGGAAAGCCTTTGCCCCACGGGCTTTCCCATTCCATGTCTCGGGTCTTGTCCTGGGGGGAAAACTTCCAAAGCGCAAAATCCGAAGCATTACGTTTCTGCTCGTTAAAGCTAACGCGCGCTCCGGCTTGCTGTTCGTCTAAATCGAGTCGCGCGAAGCTGGCGTAGCCTTCAAATTTACTTGTATCGTAATAGACACCGTCATCGATGACATAGGTGTAGCCTTTGGTCTCCAGCGTCTTGATGAGCTCTATCTGCTCATCGACATGCTCGGTGGCTTTAGTGATGTAGTCAGGCGTCAGCATATTGAGCAGCTGCATACCCTGCATGAAGTCTTGCGTATAAAATTCGGCGACTTCCCAGGCAGTTTTGCCTTCGCGGCGAGCACCCTTTTCGAGTTTGTCTTCGCCGTCATCAGCGTCACTGACAAGGTGTCCGACATCGGTAATATTCATAACCCACTTTGGTTGTAAATCGTTGGCTTTGAGCACTCGAATTAAGGTGTCCATGCGGACATAGTTAAACCAATGGCCGATGTGCGCGTAGTCGTAGACAGTTGGTCCACAGGTGTAAACCGTTACTGTCGGCGCAGCCAGTGGCTCAAGTTCGTCAATTTGTCGAGTAAGTGTGTTGTAGATTTTCATCGGTATTCCCTGTCTCCAGTTTAGCAAGTAATTCGGTAGCGAGGCTAATACACTCTGATTGTATGTCTTCGAAAGGTCGTTCTTTGGTGATTTTGAAGCCGCTGGCATTGGCGTGGCCGCCTCCACCAAAGTGTTCGGCAATTTGGGCAGCGATGGGCGCGGTGTTATTGCAGCGGATGGCGGCCGTAGTTTTGCCATCGTCGTAGCGTTTAAAAACGATGGTTACCCGCACGCCGGTAACCTGTAATAGGTCGTTCTGGATCAGTGGTGCCGGATTGTAGAGTGGGCTGTACTGATTGATGTCTTCTTGTGGCACGAGCACGCTGGCTATGGCACCATCGGCCGCAAACTTAGTCCGCATAATGAGCGCCGCTTTGAAGCGGAAGATAGATTCTGGCATTTTGCCGTATTCTCGGCGCAATTCTTCGAGCCGTGAGCGGTCGACCCCGTCCTCGGTCATTTCGGCCATGGTGCGATAGGTTTCGGCAGAAGCCAACTGATTGGTCAACCCCTGGGTGTCACTTAAAATAGACGTCATCAAAAACTCTTTTGCCTGATTGCTGACAGGCCAATCAAGCTGTTTGCCAAGCATGTAAATAAGCTCACCGGCAGATGCCCGAGTGTGGTCATTTATAGTTACTGTGGCGAATGGAATCAGGTTATCGACTGTTTGGTGATGATCGAGCACCACGCATGGCTTGGCGCTAATCCACCCCTGTTGGCCTGAGCTCGCCAGTTTTTCGAAGAGTGTCATGGTAGAAGCATCAACAATAATGCTGGCATCAAACTGCTGCGGCAGATCTTTTTGAACGCGATCCCAGCCCGATAAGTAACGCAAATAGCCCGGCATATCGACGGCGCAGTATAAATACGGCTCTTTGCCCATGTCGGCCAGGATGTGCTCCATGGCGAGCGCGCTACCCAGACTATCGCCATCGGGGTTATCGGCCTGAACAATAACGATCTTCTGAGCACCGTCTATAATTTGTTTGATCTGCTCTGCTTCGGGGTATGTCATAGGCTTAGAAGGTTTGACGCCCTTCCAGCGCGCTGCTAAGGGTGATCTGATCAGCGTACTCCAGATCAACGCCGATTGGTAGGCCTCGAGCCAAACGTGTGACTTTAACCGGGCGGTCACCAATCTGTTGCTGAATGTAGAGCGCTGTTGATTGACCTTCGACGCTAGCATTGGTAGCCAGAATAATTTCTTGGACTTTGTCTTCGTCGATCCGTTGAACTAACTCGTTAATGTGCAATTGTTCCGGGCTGATACCATCAATTGGCGATACTAAGCCGCCTAAGACGTGATAGGTGCCCTTAAACTGACCGGTTTTCTCCAGGGCAACAACATCGAAGGGCTCAGCCACTACGGCGATGATTGTTTTGTCGCGGCGTGGGTCGGTGTACAGATCAGATAGTTCCTGGCCAGCTGGCACGAGTGCGAAGGTTTTTTTGCAGTAACCAATGCCACCGTGTAATCCCTGCATGGCGGCGGCTATTTTTTGCGGCGAATCGCTGGCGTGTCGAACTAGATAGTAAGCGTATCGCTCGGCAGTCCGCGGGCCAACGCCCGGCAATAATCCAAAAGCATCGATTACATCTTGTAGGGCGGGTGGCAAAATAGTCATGTTTGTATCTGTACTTTGGGTTTTATAGAGATGGCCTAGAGACCAAGGTTCCCAAGCGCACCCATCATTGGCTGCATTTTTTCTGCGGCAACCTTCTGGCTCTCGTTGATTGCTTCCTTGACGGCGTCTTCAACCCAACGCTCGAGCTGACCGATGTCATCGAGGTCGACATAGTCAGGATCGATGCGAACTTTCTTGAGCTTCTGGTCGCCGCTAATTTCGACCTTTACGGCACCCTCGCCCTTTTCGACGGTAATAACTTGCTTTTGCAGCTCGCTCTGAATTTTCTTAACGCGCATTAACATCTTGGCTTGATCAAATCGACTCATAGTATTTCTCCCTGTTGATTAGCTCTAGTATACCAGTTTTGGGGCTAAATCGCATCTAGCGATGATACTGAAAGGTAGCCTGCGTGACCAGATTGTGCGGCCAGGCTACAAAGTAGGCCCGCGTATTGTACAGACAGGCCAGTGCAACAGCGGCTACGACCAGGCCAATACCGAGTGTTCGCGCCAGTGGGTTGTTTGGAAAGACTCGCAGCCAATCATGGAGCAAGAATGTCATGCCGGTCGCGGCTGCAATATACAAGATTGGCACCAGCAGGCTCAGGCCCACCGGACCACCGAGCGCGACGAGTATGATGCCAATAGCAAAGAACGTGCCGAGCAAGCGGGTGCGTGCCACCTGACGGTGCTTGGCGTAGAAATAAAGGCCAAGGATGCACATAATAAGTGTGAAAACATCAAGTAGTGGTGCTCTGTCGAGCCAGACCTCGGCGTACTGTGGTCCGCGAAGGAACATATGGACGAACACGCCAACGAATTGCTTGAGTAACCCAGCTGGGTCAGTGATGGTATCGGGTATGCCCAGCCAGGTGCGCAGGTTACCTGCTCTACTAAGCGCAACAATTAACAGCGGTAGCCAGCCGATGCCGGCCAAGACGTATAGCGCACGCTGCTTCCTGGCTGCAAAGTGTTGCCAGCCGTTGGCAATCGACTTGCGCTGCAGAAAGGCGTTGGCCAGAACCAGCCAGACGGCACCCGGAATGAACAACAGCAGCCCCCAAGTGAGCATGCTGCCATAAAAAACCACGGCTTTGGTGCTGTGGCGGTGTAATTGGACGTGCGTTAGCAGCAGGGTTGGGATTGTCCAAAGATAGAGTACGTCGAAACTAGCCAAACGACTGACGTGCAGCACCCAAGCGCTGGTAGCAAACAACAGCCCTGCGAATATGGCTGTCCTGGTGCCGTGCCACAAGCGGATGAGCCAGGCAAAGGTAACGATGCTCATGCCGCCAAAAATGGCATTCGGCAGGCGCGATAACAGATCGCCGTGACTCGGATCCAAGAAGAAAATAACTGATCGAACAAGATTAAGTGGCAAATACAGTGGCTGGTCATAGATACCGTGCCAGCCAACAGCTACGGTTGTAGCGTCAACTTCAGCCCGGCTCAGGCCGCCCGTTAAGCTGCGGAGTTTATAGAGTAAAAGCCAGCCAAGGCCGACAACAATGATCGTTGCCAGGGCTACGAAGCGAGCATTTTGGTGTAAGTAATTACGAAAACTAAGGAGTTTTTTCATAGGTTATGGCTATTATAGCCTGCGCAGCCGCTTAACTCTAGTGCTACACGTGGAGCGCACTTAACCGTTGAACGGATCTGGGTGGCGGGAATCGACCGAACGGAAGCGCTGTTTTTCGTTATCGAAGTATAATTCGA
Source organism: Candidatus Saccharimonadota bacterium (assembly GCA_028286385.1). Taxonomy (GTDB): domain Bacteria; phylum Patescibacteriota; class Saccharimonadia; order Saccharimonadales; family UBA4665; genus RYN-405. Next base: position 543 of record JAQBRQ010000035.1, on the reverse strand, counting down.
CGCTGCCAACTGGACCGTTACGGTGTTTTTTGATGAATAAGTCAGTCAGTTTTTTGCGATCAGTTTCGGGATTGTAGTATTCCTCGCGGTAAATAAAGGCCACAACGTCGGCATCTTGCTCGATTGAGCCTGATTCACGGAGGTCAGATAATTGCGGAATTTGCGGGCTGCGGTTTTCTACGGAACGACTTAACTGGCTAAGTGCCAACACCGGTACGTTGAGTTCGCGGGCAACGCCTTTGAGGCCACGGGATATTTCGGATATTTCCTGCACACGGTTACCATCGCCGCCGTAACGACTGCCGCCGCTCATCAGTTGCAAGTAATCGACAATAATCAGGCCTAAGGGGCGCTGGTGGGCTTCGCGGCGGGCTTTGGTGCGCAATTCGCTGATAGTAATGCCTGGCGAGTCATCGATATAGATTTGAGCCTCGGACAAGGTGCCCATTGCTTGGCCGATTTTTTCGAAGTCGGCATCTGTTAAATTGCCAGTACGCAGTGCCCAGGCATCAACGCCGGATTCCATAGACAATAAGCGGTCTA
>JAQBRQ010000028.1 GCA_028286385.1 Candidatus Saccharimonadota bacterium | reverse complement strand
ACCAGACGGTTCGAGCCCCGATGGTGCCAAAAGTAGCGATAGCCATCTGTGACTTTCCGATGTATCTTTAGCAAACGGCTATCGTCCACTGGCACCGTTTGTACATGCTTCAATAATTGCGTCAGTTCTTTGGTGATAAAATTGCCCTGATCAGCCCGCGCCAATAGGTCTTGCATGGCCGCTTTTTCGTTGGGGTCCATATTTTTAAGGACCGCTTCTTCGAACTGGCGGAGGGCGTTCAGCTGGTACTCTTCGGAGGTAAGGCGCTGCCTGCGAGATAAGAAGTTAAACGTCAAATAAAGCACACAAAAGATCGCATAAATTAAACCGACAGTCGGCTGGTAAAAGTAGTTATTGTCTTTAGTAATAAACTTACCGAGCTCGTCGATAAACACGCCGAAGCCAACACCGCCAACCAATGCAGCGACGCGCTCCGAACGTATTCCTAGAAAAGATAAATTAATAACAATGGCCGCCATCATGAGCAGGCCGCCATACAGCATATGCGCGATGTGCAAACTGTCTCCGCCGACTTGCGGATAGCCAGTCAAATACAAATAGAAACGTAGCAGCAATAAACTACTAATCGCCGACACCAAGAATAGTTCTAGGTGATCGCGGGCTTGGGCATTACGGTAAAATAGCTGTCGCATGATTACTATCAGTATACCGAAGTTACAGCGTAATAGCATAAGCAATTTCTATTTTATACAATAAATGATAGGATATGTGAATGCCTGCAATTGTTCATCTTATTAATGTCTACGGTGCGTCAGAAAATCTCGGCTACGTGTATCCTGATCAAACAGAGCCATTTGTGTTCAAAGACACTTACGGTGGCGCTATTCGCACATTACTTGTGAAATGCATGTCCCAAGATGTCGGAGTTCGCATATTCGAATATGACTCAGAGCGCGATCCCGAAAATATTGGCTCCGAAGCTATTCCAATTCATAACCTTGGCGAGCAGCACGAGGTACATAACATTCAAGAAGACGGCCAGTTTACAACTGATCCAATAATTGAAGCCAGGTACGGTGAATGCCAAATACTTGTCGATCACATCGACAGCATGACCCCTAATTAAAGCTAGTGTCTACTAGCGCTTGCGCTTTTTGGGATCGAGCTCTTTTTTGCGGAGGCGAAGCGATTTTGGCGTTGCTTCCAGAACTTCGTCATTTTCGATGAAGTCCAAGCATTGCTCCAGGCTGAAGATGGTTGGCGGCGTTAGCTGCACGACGCCATCGGATGATGAGCTGCGCATGTTTGTTAGGTGCTTGGTCTTGCAAACGTTGATTTCCATATCTTCGGAACGAGTGTTGAGGCCGATGATTTGGCCGGCGTAAACTTTTTCGGCTGGGCCAACAAAGGTCGTGCCGCGAGCTTCAGCATTCTGCAGCGCGTACGGAGTGGTGACGCCAGTTTCGAAGGCAATCAACACACCTGGGCGAAGCTGCTGCAGCGCAGAGCCTTCGGGCTGTGTGCCGGTGACCAGACTGTTCATGACGATCGTTCCCTTGGTGTTGGTCAGCAAGATATTGCGCATACCGAGCAAAGCGCGGGTAGGCATTTCGTAGATCAGCTTAGTGACACCCTTTGGTGAAGCGAATTGCTCTTTGAGGGTGGCGCGGCGTTGGCCGAGCTCCATCTGCACGGTACCGACGTGTTCGGCTGGTACTTCAATAATAACTTCTTCGACTGGCTCCATGGTAACGCCGTCTTTAACGCTGGTGACGACTTGCGGGCGGCCGACTTCGAATTCGTAACCTTCACGGCGCATAGTTTCGATTAAGACACCGAGGTGCAATTCGCCACGTCCGGATACGGTAAAGCCGATGCCGTCATCTGCAACGCGCAGGCCAACATTAGTTTCAAGTTCTTTCTGCAAGCGTTCACTAATCTGTCGGGAGGTGTTAAATTCGCCTTCTTTGCCCTTGAATGGTGAGGTGTTAGGGCCTAAGTAGATACGCAGAGTTGGTGCTTCAACTTCGATAACTGGCAGCGCTTCTGGCTCGTTGCCGTCAGCGATGGTTTCGCCAATTTGAGCGTCAGCCACGCCGGTTAGCTGCACGATATCGCCAGCGATGCCTTCTTGCACTTCAGACTTGCTAACGCCGTGACTCATAAAGACATTGTCGATACGAGCTTTGGTAAAGGTGCCGTCTTTTTTGCAAAGCGTTACAGAGTCGCCAGGCTTAACGCGGCCACGAGTAATACGGCCAATAGCATACTTACCCTTAAAGGTATCGTGAGCCAGCGCGGTAACCAGCATTTGGAATGGCTTGTCGAGTTCAACTGAAGGAGCTGGTACATGAGTGGTGATAGCGTCAAAGATTACTTCGAGGTCAGCCTCAGAGTTTTCTGGGTCACTAGGGATTTCGCTCCAGGCTTTGCCAGCGCGACCAATCGCATAGTACACAGGGTAATGCAGCTGATCTTCGTGAACAGCCAGCTCTAGGAACAAGTCGGCGAGTTCATCTTCAACTTCTTTGATACGACTGCCGGATTTGTCGATTTTATTGATAACAACGATTGGCTTGAGCTCAGCAGCCAGCGCCTTGCCAAGCACGAACTTGGTTTGTGGCATTGGGCCTTCCTGAGCGTCAACAATCAGTAAACAACCATCAGCTAGGTTGAGCGTACGCTCAACTTCACCGGAGAAGTCGGCGTGACCTGGCGTGTCGATGATGTTTACGCGGTAGTCAGCGTGCTGCACAGCGGTAACTTTAGCCGTAATGGTAATGCCACGTTCTTTTTCTTGATCACCCGAGTCCATAATTAAGTCCTGGCTCATTTCGGACTGATTGTCGCGGAATGTCTGGGACTGCTTGAGCAAGCCGTCAACCAAGGTAGTTTTACCATGGTCAACGTGCGCGATGATAGCAATATTACGGATTTTGGATGGATCTTGAACAGTAGTCATGGCAGTACCTTATTACAGTTATTATTAGCCTACGAAAGTCAAAGCGTGACCGATTTTACCGGCACGACCAGCGCGACCGATGCGGTGCACGTAATCCTGATATGACTGTGGTTGGCTAAAGTTTATCACATGGCTGATGTCGGCGACATCGATACCGCGGGCTGCAACATCGGTTGCAACCAGGATTTTGGTACGGCTAGCCTTAAAGCTGTCGAGTGCGCGTTGGCGCTGACCTTGGCTTTTACCACCGTGAATAGCGTCGGCCGAGAAACCGCGAGCAATAAGCTCGTTGCTCAGGCGTTCAACGCTGCGTTGGGTTTCGTCAAAGACGATAACCTTGCCAACTTTTTCGTCGAGCAAAATGTCGTGCAACTTAGCCATTTTTTCGCTGGTGCCGCTAGCACGAACGATGTCCTGGTTAACGTTCTGGCTGCTATCGCCGCTCTTAACAGAAACGGTCTGAGGATCCTTAGAAAAGGTACGGATCAGACCCTGGACGCGTGGGTCCATAGTTGCCGAGAAGAAGAATGACTGACGAATAGGATTCATCTCGTCGAGGATTGAGCTAACGTCGTTAACAAAGCCCATGTCGAGCATGCGGTCAACTTCGTCAAGAACAACCATATTGAACTGGTCGAGCTTGAGCGTGCCGCGCTCCATGTGGTCCTTAATACGACCTGGTGTACCGATAACGATACGAGGCTTGTTACGCAAATCGCGTAATTGGCTGCCCATGCCGGTGCCGCCAATAAGCAGCGCGCCGGTGAAACCACCACCCTTACCGATGCTGCGCATTTCGTCTTCGATTTGCTGAGCTAACTCACGGGTTGGAGCCACAATGAGCGCCTTAGCATTTTGACGAGTAATGAGAGCATGTGCGATTGGAATACCAAAAGCCGCTGTCTTACCGGTACCGGTATTAGCGATGCCGATCATGTCGTGACCTTCAAGCGCCATTGGAATGGTCTGGTCCTGGATGGCTGATGGGAATTCGTATCCCTTAGCTGTTAGGTTGTCGTGAATAATAGACGCGACTTCGAAGTCCGCAAAACGATGCTTTGCTTCGTACTGAGTCTCTTCGATTGGCTTAGCAGCCTGCACGAAACGCGCTGGATCGATGTATTCGCCACGGCGCTTGTTGCCACCGCCGCTACGACCACGGCCACCGCCGCCTCCACGATTACCTTGTTTTGCTGAATTGTAAACTGAATATTTGTAAGATGCCATAAAAAAAATGAACCCCTGTTCTGTGTACTGCGTAATTGCGTACTACTTAATGACTTAGAATTGATATACCGATTGCTACTAATGAAATCGAGTAATCTTTTCTTTGTCTTAAGCGTTCAGACCCGGATTCATTCAAACAATACCTTTACATTAGCACGATATACGCGCCGTGTCAACGCATCACCGCTTATTTTTGAAAGGTATAAAATTCATCGACACCAGCGCGACGCAAAGCCATAGCGCTCCATGATCGTGTTTCACTATCACGTCCAGGGCGAGCGTTAGGATCTGCTATCTGGAACTTGTCGTTTATGTAACTCTTGAGAACCATGTAATGACCGGGTGTCGTAAAGTGACCTTTCTTGGCATGCACAATGGCCAGCCCACCAAGTTTAATTACCCTTGCAGCAGCGCGCAGACTGCCGACACGATGCTCTTCCAGGCCATACATACGAGCAATAACAGGAAACGCCTCGCGGCGCGTGCCGCTTCCCGGGATGTAGTATTTATCGCCAAGTTTGCGGCCAATAGTAATCGGTGTGATGACGCGCTTCCCGGTTAACGTAGCGACAACCATTGCTATTGAAGTCGGACCGCAACCACTCGCTGCGATTCGAGCACCCCATTGCCCGTCGTTCTGATTGTAATCAACAAAACTTGGTCGTGTGACTGGTTTCTTGGGTTCGGCTGACCCCGAAGGTGCAGGCTCTCCTGGGGCAGTTGGTGGTGTAGGTAAGTCGTTTTCGCCTTCATTGGTGGTGGTCGTCGTTGTAGTTGTATAGCCGTCTTCAGTGGTTGTCGTACACGTAGTTGTCGTAGTATTACCCTCTTGAGTTGTGCTACAACCGTCAGCATACGCAGATGCAGGCGTTCTCATCGTTCCGTTCGCACCAAGCGCTGCTACCGCGGTAGCGCTCAAAACTGCAAAGCGGTGTCCGAGGTAATTAAACCTCTGGCGCTGTTCCGCTGCCTGGTATTCCTCTGTCATGGACGGTACTATTTCTGAAGACATATGCAATAATCCTGTACATTACAGGTCTTTATACACTATGTTGTTAGCAGTCGATGTATTGAATCCTACAGTCATGGCTACTGCGTTATACTTAAAGGTATGGACACCAGACCCTTAGCCGAGCGGCAACGACCGGAGAATCTGAGCGACATCGTCGGTCAGGAACATTTGGTGAGCGCCGGCAAGATCATTCATGAGATCATTGAGCACCAACAGCCGACGAGTTTGATTCTGTGGGGGCCGCCCGGCAGCGGCAAAACCACTCTGGCCCGGATTATCGCCCAAGGCACCGGTGCTGAGTTTGTGGAGCTATCCGCTGTAACCTCCGGTAAGGCTGATGTCGTTAAAGTCATCGAGCGGGCCGCCCAAAACCGTCGCCTGGCCATGCAGACCATCCTTTTCGTTGATGAGATCCACCGCTTCAATAAAGCCCAGCAAGACGCCTTCTTGCCGCACGTTGAAGACGGCACGATTATCCTGATTGGCGCCACCACCGAAAACCCAAGCTTTGAAGTTATTAATCCATTGCTCAGCCGTTCGCGTGTATTGGTGCTGGAACCGCTCACCAAAGACGCCATAGTCAACATTCTTAAAAGAGCTGCTAAAGCCGAAAACCTCAATGCCAAGAAGCTGCCCGCCAAAAGTATCGACCTGCTAGCCGAACTCAGCGGCGGCGACGCCCGAGTGGCACTCGGTAATCTAGAACTAGCCATGCAGCTCTCTGGCAGCAAGCCGATTACGCCGCAGGTTGTCGAAACCGCCGCTCAAACCCGCCTGCCCGGCTACGACAAAAAAGGCGAGAGCCATTACAACATTATCAGCGCATTCATTAAATCGATGCGCGGCTCCGATGCTACGGCGGCGCTCTA
>JAQBRQ010000017.1 GCA_028286385.1 Candidatus Saccharimonadota bacterium | reverse complement strand
AAACTAGGCACTGCGCATAAAGTCTTTCAGGCAATACTCGGCGTGGTGGGAGTGGTGGCTGGTATTTTCATACTGGGCCAACCGGCTGCAGGCGGTGTGGCGTTCGTCTGGGCGCTCGGGTTGTACGCTATAGTCCTAGGAACTGTTGGCATGGCAATTGCGCTCGAACTACGAGCAGGTTTGCTTGAATTAGGCGAAGAGAAAACTACTGACAGCAGCATTAGTAAAAAATAAAAGGCGCAAGAGGTATGAGAGATTATTCACACAAGAGCAAGAGAGTGGTACAGCGATTAACGAGGCGAGCGATTGATCATGGCGCATGGAATATGTGGCATTGATACTTGGCCCCTACAGCTGTTACCTGAGGAAATTGATCAACTCAGTGTTTATTTCTCTGGCATGTGTCCAAGGAATGCCATGAGGCGCATCCTCTAGTACCACCAGACGACTGCCTTTTACTGCTTTGTGCATGAACTCACCACCTGTAGCAGTAATCGGAAGAATCCGATCGGCATCACCATGAATGATCAGTGCGGGTACATCAACACTGGTTAGGTCCTCTCGGAAATCAGTCAGCCAAGTATCTACACAGTCATAGGTACCTTTAGGCGAGGCTGCGACTGCGACGTTCCAGTTACCCTGGAACACCTCGTCACTGACCGTATCACCGAGTGTGACATCAAGGTTGTAAAAGTCTGAAATAAATGAGGTCAGATAAGCAAAACGATCGGCTAAGATGCTCTGCTTGATTCCATCGAAAACACTCTGGTCCACACCTTGAGGGTTGTCGGGCGTTTTAAGTACAAAGGGCGGGATTGGAGAAATGAATACCGCCTTACTAACCCGCCCAGAGCCATAGGTGGCAAGGTAGCGAGTCACTTCGCCTGTGCCCATTGAGTGACCAACGAGTACAGCATCGAGCAAATCGAGTTCCATCATAAGCTTATTAAGGTCCTCAGCGAACGTGTCGTAGTCGTACCCAGCTGTCGGCTGGCTGGACTTGCCGAAGCCTCTGCGATCATAGGTAATGGTTCTATAGCCCTTCTTCAGCAACATTAGAACTTGTTTTTCCCAGGCTGCACCACTTAACGGGAAGCCATGAATGAGTACCACTGGTTGGCCCGAGCCGTGGTCTTCATAGTAGAGCTCAATAGGCTGTGAATTTTCTTCACCGACATGAATATAGCGGTTTGATTTTGCTTCATCGCCCATCATAAATCCTCCCCTTTTGCCCTTCGTACATAATGTGCACCTAGATCTTATGCTAGGCAATGTCATTTTTTACATAAACTGCTTGCCGATGGGGTAGAATAATTACATGACAAATAAAACTGCAAAAGTCGAGGGCGGCTCCGCGATCCGTTTTATGGAACGCAAATTAATCCTCTAAATAACGGAGTACACATGGATCAAGATCAGCCAACACAAAACCCAACTAAGTCTAATAAGCTCAACCTGAGTGTTGACCTCCGAGCCATTATATTTTTGCTACTAGTCGTGATAGCCGGCATGGTACTACTCTGGAAGCCATGGGCGGCTACCACTTCTGGCAAAAGTGACCAGGTCGTTACGGTAACCGGGGAATCAAAGGTTACCGCCGCGCCGGATGAATTTGTATTTTACCCGACGTATGAGTTTAAGAATGCTAGTAAAGAAACGGCTCTAGCTGCTCTAACAAAGCAGAATGAAGAACTAGTCGCTAAACTCAAAGCACTCGGCGTAGCCGACAACAAGATCAAAACTAACTCGGATGGCTATGACAACTACTATTACGACCAGTCCTCTGGCCAAAATAACTACACTCTGCGGCTGACCGTTACGGTTGGCGACAAGAAGCTGGCAGAAAAAGTGCAAAACTATCTTGTCAGTACCGCACCGACTGGCGCTGTCTCGCCGCAGGCAAGCTTCAGCGACAAAAAGCGCAAGCAACTGGAAAATACAGCCCGAGACGCAGCGACTAAAGACGCCCGCAGCAAAGCTGAGCAATCAGCCAAAAATCTAAACTTTACAGTCGGCAAAGTTAAAAGCGTCAAAGACGGTACCGGGTTTGGCGGTGCTACACCACTCTATGGTCGCGCAGAGAGCACACCCGCAATTGCTGCGGATACCACAAACTCAAACCTGTCGATCCAATCCGGCGAAAACGACCTAACCTATTCGGTCGAAGTTGTGTACTACGTTCGCTAAACAAGCGGCACAAAAACATACCCCGGGTGAGTTACGACCTCATAGTCGTGATCGGTAAGTTTTGTAATTTCTAAGATGTCATTTTGGACTGGCACCACTAGTTTGCCATTGACCCGCAGCTGGCTCAGCAGCGCTTTGGATAGCGTTTGCGCCGCCGCACTGACGAGTATACGGTCGTAGGGAGCATACTTGGACAGACCGTGTTCATCACTGGCATGAAAAAATTGAACGTTACGAACGCCAGCCGCCTCGCAGTTATCTTTGCCTATTTGTACTAGCTCCGGTACTTTTTCCACGGCAAAAACTCTGCCTTCAGGACCAACAATGGTAGCCAGCAGCGCCGTTGTCCAACCCGATCCAGAACCAACATCCAAGACTTTTTGTCCGGGCTGAGGGTCGAGCCATTCCAGCATTGACTGCACTGTCGACGGCTGACTGTTTGTTTGCCCAAAGCCGATTGGCAAAGGCATATCAAGCGACGCTTGCTCGCGCAGATCCTCAGGTATAAAATCCTGGCGATTGATTATTGCGAATGCTTGCTCGACCATGCTCATAGCTAACTACCGACTGGCTGACTGTAGCGCGTTACAAATCGATTAATAATTTTTGCAGGCACAACGATATTTTCTTTTAGAGCTTGGGCGATCAGCGTTTCGGCAGTTTCTGGGGGGAAATAACCGGCGTATTTGTAGGCGTTAATTCTGAGCGCTAAGCCGCGCGCATCAAGCTCCGGGTGAAACTGTGTGGCATAGATGTTCTGCTTCACCCTAATCATTTGGGTTAAGCATGCTTCTGAGCTGGCGAGCGCTGTTACGCTTGCTGGCAATTGCTGGCAAGCCTCTTTGTGCCCCACAAAAGCCCGAAAGGTTTGCGGTAAGCCGGCGAGCAGCGGGTCTGACTCAGCCTCCTGGCTTAGCGTGACATTCACCGCCCCGACATCTTCGGCGTAGCGCTCTTTGGATACCGTTCCGCCCAGATAGTAGGCGAGAATTCCCAGACCGTAACACGCACCCAAGAATGGAATATCCTTATCGACTACCGTATCAAGCAACTTAAATAGATCTGACTCAAACCGTCGCTGCCTAAAACTTTTTCTAGTATCGCTGGCGTTATACGGGCCGCCGCCAACAATAATCCCCGAGTAGTCATCGACATTGATCTTTGGCAGCGCTTCCTTTTCGATCCGGACACGCTGAATCCCGGAAGGTTGTAATCCGCCGTAGCGCAGTAGCGCCGCCAATTCATCGTCGGCGACAATATCTTCCGGGCGAAGCTGGAGAATTAAAAATGGCTTCATCATTTTGAGCAATTACCCTTTAGTGTTCTTATTGGCGGGTTCCATGTTGTAGATCGGCCTTCTAGCCATTCGCCACAAACTGACAAGTATCATACCAACGCCAAACCAAAGCACAGCCAGAAGAACAAGAATATTAATGATTGGAATGTAATACAAGATAATCAGCACAATCGCGCCAAGCATCATATAAGCTATGGCGTTTTTAACGGATGATCTCGATAAAATAAGGCGACCTGTGAAGTAGGCCGCAAATGGGCCGCTCAATAACAGTATAACGAACCAGAACAGACCGAATATCAATGCCAATGGTGTGCCGATCAGTGACAAAAGTAAGGCGACGCCAATGACAGGTGCCAATATCGATGCAATCAAGCCAGTTAGCACCGTTTGGCCAGGATGCTCAAGGGCGACCTGCGTGACTGACTGAAAAGTCTGCGGGAACAACAAGACTAATATGAGAGCACAGAACAGCATTGTTAACGATGCGATCAACCCCACCAACCACGGAAAAGCTTTGCTGCTACTATCTTCTTTTGGATCAATTCGACGAACTTCACCGTTGATTTGCGCACCAGGCGCGATGTCAGCCTTTTGGTTGCTGGTATAGTCAACTCGCCCGCCAACAACAGCTGATGGTCCAATCGATAGTTTTCCTACCGACCCTGTTACATTCCTGTCGACACGGCCATTTATAGTAACGTTACTGCCGTGGAGGGTCGCGTCTCGGCCAACACTGCCGTCCAGAGTAATGGTATCGGCAGTAATCGTTGCGTCTTTTGCAATACGACTACTGGTGCGACTTGAGAACGATTGCGCAAATACTGTCGCGCTACGGCCGACACTGCTTTCCAGGTTCAGAGTTTGCGCGGCAATACGAAGACTGCCATCAACCGTACCGGTAACGTCTATTGTCTGTGCAGCACAAATAACATCGCCGGTTATGTCGCCACTAGTCACAACATTTTGAGAGGCGCAGAAAACGTCACCATTGACGTTGCCGGCAATATCGATATTACGACCGGTGCCCACATAGGATTTATTGATGTTTGTTCCGGCCGGCACTGATATATCGTGTCCGTTCCCATGGTTATGGCTGCGAGCCACGCCCGCCCAAGCCAGTACTACGAAAACTACAAGAACAATGGTTATTAGATACTGTAGCGTTCGCTTCATAATTGCTCTCCCCTCTGGTCAAATGCGCAAATTCCGCAAATTCCGAGTGTTATCGCGATTATGAACGTAGCAAAATAGGCGTGCAACGAATATTTTTACAGCCATAAAGCTCGACGCTACTCATTGAAACCGCTTATGCTTGCGCAAAGATAAGGCAACCGGCATACTTCTAACTATAAGGAACTACCCATGACCTCACCGGAAACAAAAATCTATGTTGGTTGCGGGCTAACCAATGCACCAGCGGCTTTCAGGGCTGAAGTTGAAGCATTCAAAAATGTTTTACGCAAGAAATACGAAACGTTTAATTTTCTTGGCCTCGAGGCGGGGACGGCAGCTGACGTTTATAATTGGGACATCAATGACTGTGTTGCCAATTGTGATTTATTTGTAGCTATTTGCGATGAACCAAGCATAGGACTTGGCTATGAGCTACGCTCAGCGATCGAAAGGGGCAAGCCAGTGCTTGGCGTCGCACATGAACAAAGTAAAATCACACGGCTCGCCCTTGGCGCAGCCGAAATCTATGACCCGCAATTCACCTTCCGGCGCTATGGTAGCCTACTGCTCGAAGCGCCGCAACTCGTCGACGAGAAAGTGCTACAGATGCGGAGCCAGCTTGTTCTGCCACCTGGCACTGAATTGCAAGTTTAGGTACCGAGGATACTAACGGATCTGGCGATGACCAACGCCAGCGTAAAGACTGATATTAACGCCTGAGAGGCCATCAGCAGCTTTACTTGCCTGGTTAAAGGACGAGTGTCGGCTGGAGCAAAGTTAACCGCATTGGTGATTGATACGTATAAGTAATCGCTGAACTCCGGGCGCCAACCAGGAAACTCGTCAGTCATATCTTGCTGCGTAAACTGAAAGTCCTTATCGTGCTTTGACCAACGCGTACGGGTTAAGCCCGGGCTATCAATTTCCCAATACCAAAGCGCATAGACAATAATGTTGGTCATAAAAATCGCTATCGCCGATACTAACAGCTGCTCACCACCACTTATGGCATGGTCGATAATCAGGGAATGGAGCACAAATATAAGGCCGCTGATGTTGGCTACCGAAATCAGAGCTAACAAAGCCACCGCGAAGGCGTGGTGGATGCCCTTGGTGCGTGCCTGGTGCATATTTGCGGTAAAGCCAAGCAACACAGCCAAAGTAACTTCGGTCAAAATAATGATGTACTGCGATCCGGGAAGCTGCTCCCCGCCAATGTGTCGGCTAAAAAGCTGCAAGGCAATCGCCACGAATAGCGCGGCCTGGGCCTGGATTAATTCCTTTTTACCGATGCGGTGAATCATAGCTGCTCTTAGTGTACCCGCTTATGGCTATATACAACAACGGTTAAATCAACGGAGCTACTGTTTTTTGTTGAGCTTGTCGCGGCTGGCTTTGGATTTTTGAATAACTTTGCTCAGTTCTTTTTTGACGCGCTCTGTATGCGGCTTCGCCCAATCGAATTCCTGAGACAACACGAATAATCCAACAAAGCTAACGAGCAGGCCAGGCCCGGGCAGCGGAATCAGAATAATACCTAAGATAACCAGCGGCACGCCTATCAAAGCTACGACGATCTTACGAAGATATTTTTTAACATGGTGCATACTTCTAGCATAGCACTGCGCACAACCTGTCTCTAGTAAGGTATAGTACTTACGCGATATCGCCCGTCTTAAAAATACGCGTCCTATACAAGTAAAAGTTCCAAATAGTTGTTATGCCGAGGGCAAGCGTTCGGGTTGCCACGGCTGGCAGCGTGTCTTCTAGTAAGCTGGTTACAAAGACTGTAAAGCTAAAGTTGAACAGCACCAACAGCGAAAAGGCGACGATTTGCGGCA
>JAQBRQ010000043.1 GCA_028286385.1 Candidatus Saccharimonadota bacterium | reverse complement strand
CCACCAACTAAAGTTTCGAGCTTGCGCTCTAAAATACTGCGAGTTGGATTCTTGCCTCGAGAATACTGCCATTTTGATTCAACACCGAAAACCGGTTGCTGGAACGTTTTAGTACGTACTAGTACTGGCGCGATGGCTCCAGTGAGCGGGTCAGGCGCTTCACCGCCATGAACCAGCTTAGTGCCGAAGCCCTGATGCTTAAGGTTTTTGTGATCTGACATAAAAATATCCTTCCCCCGGATACAGGGAAAGGATACTAAACGAGTAGCAATATCTTCCCCGAATTTCGGGACTAGATGGAGCACCAACACCCATAAGGGCAGGTTGCCGGCAGGTCATCAAGCTAGATCTCTCGCTGCGCTCTGTATATTTATAAATTGTTAACGCTTTCAACTATATCACAGGTCTAGTAATGTAATGCAAATTTCGGTATAATCACCTCTTGTAACTCACCACACGTTGGGGATTGGCCAAGTGGTAAGGCGCTGGTTTCTGGTACCAGTATTCGGGGGTTCGAATCCCTCATCCCCAGCCAAATTAAAAACACCTGCCCTGCGTAGGTGTTTTTAATTTGATTGTGGTGAAGGATTATAGAACGGTGTTCGGCGTAGCGACAGCTCTGCTGGCGCGGAGAAGCGACGAGCGCCAGCGAGGGAAGCGCTATCCCTCATCCCCACCCAAGCATAAGCACTACGAAAGACTTCTCCATTAGAAGTCTTTTTTGATATAGTTAACTCATGAAGAATGCAATCCTCGTCCCCGGTCGCCCCGATAAAAATCAGCATTATGACCCAAGTTTGCCTAGCAATAGCGAAGGGTATTGGTTCAGCTGGCTCAAGCGTCAACTGATACTTAATGACATCCAAGCAAATGCTATAGAGCCACCTATGCCTTTTCGTCCTCGCTACGAAGAGTGGAAAAAAGAGTTCGAAAGGTTTGATATTACCAATGAAACAGTATTAGTAGGCCACAGCTGCGGGGGCGGCTTCCTCGTCCGCTATCTGAGCGAACATAAAGATCTAAAAGTAGGTAAAGTCTATTTAGTTGCACCTTGGATCAACCCAGATGATAATGCACTCTCCGAAACTGCAGACTTCTTCCATTTTAAAATCGATCCCAATTTTGCTAGAAGAGCAGCGAGCGTCACTGTATTTGTATCTAGTGACGATTATCCAGATGTAGTTAAGACCGTAGACATCTTGGCTGAAAAGGTGCCTGACCTAGACATACATCACTACAATGATCGAGGGCACTTTAAAGAAAAATTGTTTCCAGAGCTTTTGGATTTAATTATTTCGTAGAGACTTGAAAAGTCCGAAGCTCGTCTACTAGCCCAGCCAATTCAAACTGCATCTGTTATAAGTTTTAGGGTAAATGAGATGTTAGAACTTTAGCCATTTCTAGGCATGATCTTGAGCTGGCATGTCCCTAACAATATGATTGACTGGGAAAAGCGCTTCTCCACCAATCATGCGCAAGACCGTCATACGGTCAACACGAAGCCCTCGATATTCTTCCTGTGGAGACCCTAGCTGGAAATAAGGATGTCTATCAGTAACGACAAGCCCTGGTGTCATCATTGATCCACCCCAACCTGAACCTATTAATGTCGTCTCTGCACCATCAAGTTCATCGCATACGTTAGGAGTGCGTAAGATACCCTTAACCGCATTTCCCATATGAGATGCCTCCTCGGTTACATCAAATGAATAAGAAACACTCGACCCAACAATTCCGTCCGACTCATCATGACACATGACCAGTTCATCACCTTTTTGAAGTTGGAATATCAATAGTCCTTTTTCGGCCATATTATTAAAATATCTAATATTTGTATTTTTGTCAATATAACTCTTAGGCTAATTTTACATGCCAAAGCTATCTACATACATAAGAATAAGGTTCTAACCTGGCGCATAATACTCAGCCAAATAGATAAAACAATTACCTAGCGTTTAATCGTATACTTGCTCGGTGAAGTATTTTGGTCGTACACGTGAAGGCTCAGGAGTAAGCTAGCCGCCCGCTCATCATACGAGAAATCAGTCGGAGCTCCGCCACTTAGCGAGTAGTCAGCCAGCACGAACAGCCGTTGATCTTTTATCATTCCATAATAGTGATAGACACCGTTGTCGAGGGTCGGTGATTTTTCACGGTAAATAGTCGCGTCTTGTTTGCTCAATACCAACTCGCAGCTGCCAACCTCGTTGTAACTACTATACTTATCAACTGTGTTTCCAAAATCACATAGATTACTCTCGGGATTAACGTATGTTTTTGCATCTTGATCATACTTCATGACGTATACACGCTCCCACGGATGATTAAGTTCTATTTTGTAGCCACTTACATTGCCCTTATTATCAGAAATACGATGATCGATGGCAACATATTGCTCAGCAGGTACATAAAATGGCTGATTGGTCGTACGGAATGCATTGCCCTTAATGATGCTACTGCCGACACCGAGAACAAGAACAGGTATCAACGGCAAAAGTATGATGCTCGCCATACCTAGACCGATAAACTGAAGTTTCTTGCTACGCTTGGCTCTACCAAAAATTGTCATGCCGATTCCGCCAAATACTAACGCAAGAGGCGTCAAAACTGCTATGTAGAAGAATGTCAGTTCAGCGGGATTGAGGTCAAAGCCTGCAAACAGATATAGCATTAGCTAGATTGTAGCATAAGCACCAGCCCTCTGAGTCAGGCAATGTCCCGTAACTCAAGAGCGTCAACGACTATTTCCTCGCCGTTGCTATACGTAAAGCCAAGCTTTTCTAGTTTTTGGGCACCTAGGATAAAATCATTGATAATGGAGTTCGACCCGCGGGACGCACGCTCAGCCAATCATTTTATATCTGTTGTTTTTTATAGACCAAGTGTGACGTTAGAACCAAGCTTCTACTTCATGAAATCAATTAAGTAAGGAGCAAGCACAGCTGCCTTAACGTCATGAGTCTGGCCTTCAAGCGAGCGCAGCACTGCGTGCGGCAAAGCTTTCGAGAGTTTATGTGCAGTAGTGCCCATAAAAGCAGGGCTTGCAGCTCCGTGCATGACTAATGTTTGTGTATTGATACTTTTAGCATCTTCTATTAACTGCTGTTCCATAAGCTCAATAGTGTCGTATGCTAGCGTCGGAGCCATTCCTGTCAAACCTTTCCACATCGGAAGACGCTCCATGGCTGCAACCTGTTTATCTGTTACACCGACTGATTTAACGAAGAGTGTGACCGCATCACCTCGTTTGTCTTCTATGAGCAGCTGATTGAGATTTTTTCTATAGAGTTGGGCTGCTTTTTTTGCTTCAGCATCATCATTATACGGAACCTCATAGAGTGCCAGCTTAGTAACTTTTGTCCTGAGCTTTTTAGCTGCCAGCAACGCAAGTACAGCACCCGATGAATGCCCATACAAGTAAGCGCTTCCGCCATGTTCGTCAATTAAAGCCCGTATATCGTCAACTTCTTTTTCAACTGAGTATGGCTGCGTATCAGTGCTGTCGCCCCTGCCTCGTCGGTCATAGCTAATGACGGTAAAGTGGTCTGTCAGCAACTCTGTAAGCTTTTTACCGGAGCCTCGTTTATTAAGCGCACCGAGCACCAAAATTAGGGTCTCTCCTTGACCTTTCTTATCGTAGGCAATGATTGTACCGTCCTGGGATGTAACTTTTGGCATATCTAGCGATTACTATAGGACAATAAACCATACCTAACAATAGCGTCCGTATTCCCATGGAGACTAAATTGACAGCAAAATGGTTCTAACCTGATACATAATACTCAGCCATTACGAATTTTAACTAATCGGTTCGAACAAACTCAAGCTCTGTATTATACGAGGCTTTTATATATCTCTTTCGCAACTCTCCGAAACATCAATTTGGTTGGGCTTTTGATGTGGGTACTCTCGGTTAGCATCAAGCACTAACTTACATGTAATCCCTGAAAATTGCTTATTGTACATAACAATAACTGGGCCTGTCACGGAAGCCGTAAACATAGTATTAAGCTCGGAATATGTGATGTCGGTTCTGGAGCCCTTACTAAACTCCCAGCCTCGATTTATAAGATAATGATCAATTTGCTTAGAAGTTTCATCCCAACTTCCTAGTTGTTGTGCTGTAGCCGACAAAAAGCCATTTCTTGAAGTATCACAAATATGCACTCCTTCAAGCCCACTATTGGGAGTACCTATTCTGCATGATGCTTTGCGTAATTCAGTAAATGTAAAGCCGTTTTTTGTAAAGATATCGTTAAGCCCTGTGAATTCAGTACTGAAGTTACCGTCTAATTGATGTACATACTCATTATCACTTGACTGGTTCATTGCAAATAATAACAGAACTGTCGCTATCAACAGTGTACTTGCTGAAAGCAAATACACAAACTGACGGTAAGCTCTCTTCATAATCATCAGTATAACTCAGCAAACTGGGTTCTAATATTGTCAATGATACTCAGCCAGTATTGATTTCAGCTAATCGGTTCGAACAAAAGACTTCTTCGGAAGTCTTTTTAATTTGCTATAGTTTAGATATGAATAAACCGAGCCTTATTGTCGTTGGGGGTTTTGCCGGAGCCGGTAAGACAACTGTCGCGACTAAATTATCCGGCAAATATAACTATCCGGTATTTAGTTCAGATGTCGTTAACGATGCGTTAAGACCCAGTCTCCAAAAAACTTTCAAAGAGGTGTCTCCGGTTGCCTATAAAGTAATGTGGCACTTAGTACGAAAACAATTAGACGCTGGTGTAACGGTAATTGTCGACACTCACATGGCTGCAGCACACATATGGGAAAGCCTCGACGCACTTAAACAAGATCTTCACGACATCCAAGTTATACCAATCATTTTACAGGCAACACTCGACACACATCGCTCGCGTATTGAAGAACGAGGCCGCACTAACAAGGAACATCTGAACTTGGGTGGCGATAAATTAGAAGATGTTTTATTTAAGTACGAGTTTATTGAAAATCTGAATCGCCCCGATTTAATTCGAGTGAATGCCGATGGGAAGCCTGACGAAGTTTACGCATCAGTAGAAAAAATCATCAAAGAGCACCTAGACCTTAATTAAAACGGTACTAACATTGTCAATAATACCTCGCCAGACTTTTTGTATCTATAAAAGTTAATAGAGTAAGTGGGACGTTCGAACCAAATATAGAGCTAGATGGTAAAATAAAATTATGAACAAAATGAATCCTAAGCTGGCTGAAGAAAAATCAGAGCCTAATGTGCCGACGGATTTTCGCGAAGCCCTCGCGGCTGCCCCGAAGGCAAAAGCTCAGTGGAGCGATCTTACGCCGATCGCGCGCATGGACTTTATTAGGTGGATAGTCTCAGCCAAACAACCAGAGACACGCAGACGCCGAATCGAGAAAGCCTGCTCGAAGCTTGCGGCCGGAGAGCGTCGTCCCTGCTGTTATTCAATCGTGCCCATGGATCTTTACAAAGCCCTCGCGGCTGCCCCGAAGGCAAAAGCTCAGTGGAGCGACCTTACGCCAATTGCGCGTAGGAACTTCGTAAGTTGGATAGACTCAGCTGAACAACCGAAAGCACAGAAATTCCGGATCGAGCAAGCCTGCGCGATGCTTGCGGCCGGAGAGCGTCATCCCTAGAGCTCAATACATTGCTATTGCAGGCGTAGTCCTAGTGATGAAAGGTATTTTCTTAGCTACTCGTCGAAACAAAAGCTTGAGTTTTTCAACGGAACTCGCGAGTTATTCCCCGGCGAAAAAGCAATCACCTTAGAGATGATTTCCGCAAAAACATTTACATCAGGCGTGGTGCTTTTAAAATACTGCCCCGCCCAGTAAGTAGTTTTTTAAACATTTGAAGGAGCTTTTTTTAGAAGACCAATAACAATGCCCGCCAAAATGGCCACAACTACTGCAAAGATCACGCCAGCTGTGCGCAAGTCTATCAACTCAGCAACGATGCCGACACTCACTACAGGTAATGAGATTGCAAGATAAGCAACCACAAAGAAGATTGAATCAACTTCACCACGGCGTTCTGTCGGGGCGGCTGCATTAACGGAGGCGAGACCTGTCCGAAAGCTCAAACCTTGACCGAGCCCTGACACAATAGCTCCAGCGATAACTAAAATCAGTAAAGATAAAACAAGCCCGGTTGCGAACAACAACATGCCAATGATTAAGCCTACACACCCTGCGACTAGTGCTGAGCGTGCCGCAAAAACTCGCATAAGTACTGTTTGGCCAACTACTGATGATGCGAAGACTGTAGATACAATCAGGCCAATAATTGCTGGACTATGAATACCGAGAATCTGCCCGAGAAACCCTGGCGCAACAGCAGTGAAGAGACCAAGAACTGCAAAACCAGCAGATGCGGCCAAGGATGCGCTTATAAATATAGGTTTTGTTTCTGGTGGAACATGTAACCGCCGCAAATTAAGCCGGCCTCTCTCCAAGTGCAACAACGGTTCAGACATTATCCAAATTAGAGTTATGGCCGGTATGAGAAGTGCAAGATCTACCCAAAACGTAAGCCGCAGCGGTATCCCGGCAAATTCAGCCAACAATCCGGCCAGCAGCGGTCCTAGCCCTAAACCACCTATGTTCGCCAGGGTTGCGACCAATGTTGCATTGACCTGAGAACCAGGCGGTGATAAATCCAAAAGAGTAGCCGTTGCCGTTCCTGTGAAAATACCCGACGAGAAACCAGATAGCACCCGAGCTAGTAGCAGTAGCCCCAATCCGTGTGCCAGCAAGAATACTATTGCGCTCAAAGTAGCAAATACCAGCCCTACAATAAGCATTCTGCGGCGGCCGACCTGATCAGACAGTCCACCCAGGAGAAGAAGTGCTACAATCACACCAAGTGCGTATACCGCAAAAATTACTGTGACCATTAGCTCCGAAAAGCCAAACTCGCTACGATAGAACTGATATAGAGGTGTCGGCAGCGTTGTACTCAACATGGCCACCGTAAACGCATAGGTGGCAGCTGCGAATCCAAAATGTCGATTTATCTGCTTTTCGTCATGCATCCATTCACCTATTGCTGACTCTTCCGAGATGAGATTACCGAGCCAGCATCATGCTGCAAGCGAGGTCCGATCCGAGTGACTATCTTGTCTATGCTTATAGTGGGAAGAACCATTAAAATCTGTGCGACGATAAAGAACGCTGCACCTGCTCGCGTGGAAATTAGCGCAACAATAAGAGCGACAATGGCCAGCGCAGTCGCTATCACCATACGAGCCTTTACCCACGTTATCACATGGGCACTCAGATCTCTGCGCACCAGGCGATGTTCGTTCGTAGCATAGGTCCAGAGAAGGAGCAGGAACCCAACGCATATCAGATAGTTTAAACCATACATCACGACGCCCAACCGGTCGTTCCCGTATGCAGACAAAATCTGGGTAGAAAACGGAATGAGTACAATAAACATCAGGAATACTATTTTCATCCATATATAGGGCCGGCTTAAACGCTCGATCCAGTGTGATTGAATAAGGTGCGAAGTCCATAAGACGCCAAGGGTCATAAAGCTGAGAGCGTACGTTATGAAATTAGGTAATAAATGTTGCATATCATTTGCCAGCTGGCTACCGCCTGTGTGCGCTGGCAAACTAAGATCCAGCACCAGCAATGTCATAGCAACCGCGTATATTGAGTCGCTTAGGCTTTCGAGACGCCGGGGGGTGATGCCTATGTTTTTATGAAGAACCCTGTAGTCAGCCTCAAGCGCCGAATCCGAATCGCTTTTCATGTATAAAGCCTCCTTGAACTGGCATACTACACCCTCGCTCCCTACTGTTCGATGAAATATAATACAGATCGTAAAATATTTTGCTAACTTTTTTACAGTCAATCACTAGCTTCTGGCCTAAGCTGTACATTATGGACCAAACACCTGAGCTTCATCCCCTTAAACATGGCGCACTGTTTTATAACACCCCTGATGAGCGCCTGCAGTTATTAGCAGAGTTTTTCCGGTCAGGCCTTGAAAATGAGGAGCTTTGTATTTTAATAACGCCTAGCACTACCGACGAGGTGGTTCAAGACTTACAGACGGTGGGACTCAATCTCCAGCCATATATCAAGTACGGCTGGCTTCGGGTCTTTAATATGCTTGACACTTACATATCCGAAGGCCACTTTGTTTCTAATTACATTACTAATAATCTCGTAAGCTATGTGGATGATGCGAAAGAGTCAGGCTACAAAGGTATCCGTATGGCTGGCGATATGAACTGGCTACACGATTACCCCGATGCACACGATGAAGCCGTTTGCTACGAAACCGGTATAAACGACCTCTCCGTTGGTTACCCAACATTTATCCTTTGCTTATTCTCCATGAGAGATATGACGGCTTCACTTGCCAAAAATATACTCGCGCGACATCCATTTTTTGTCTACGACGGTAAACAGCACGACAATCCATATTATGAACTGCCGGGAGCGTCTCCAACTACTTATACCGGCACCCAAGCCAAAAAGACCAGCTCTAGTCGCGCTAAAGAAACAGCTGCAGCGCGCCAGGCTATAAAAAAATTGCTGACGAGCCTCAATAAAGTAACAGACAAATCTGGCACGCCTTACAAGTAGACGGTGGAGCGTTATATTTGCGTTTTAATTCCGCTCCTTCATACTTATAGCTAGCATTAGGGGAGGGGAAATACATGCCAGCAGAAAACCGCACTTTAAAAGAAACCGTTATCGCCATCACTGGAGCTAGCTCGGGAATTGGGCGGGAAACTGCTCGCCAGCTTGTAGCCGCAGGTGCTAAAGTTGCGCTGGGTGCTCGCCGCCTTGATCGGCTTGAGGAGCTCGTTCTGGAGCTTGGCACAGAAAACGCCATAGCAGTGCAAATGGATGTTACTAGTCCGGCCGATAATAAGGAGTTAGTAGCAAAAGCTCTCAGCGCCTTTGGCCGACTTGACAGTATAGTCGCTAACGCAGGAATCGGTCATTATGGTGGGATCTCAGACAATTCTGACGAAGATCTAATGAATATGATTAATGTTAACTTTGCAGGCACAGTCTGGACAGTTCGGGCTGCCCTGCCCGAGTTCCGAAAGTCCCACGGCGGTGATATTGTGATTATCTCCAGTGTCGCTGGCCTTCGTGGTGGCGCCGATGAAGCCGTCTACGCCGGGACAAAGTTCGCACAGATTGGCCTAGCTGGCTCAATAGACAGAGAGCTGTCACCCGAGGGCATAAGAGTCACTGCTATCTGCCCTGCTGGCACCAAGACCGAATTCGCCATTGGCACTGGTCGTACCGAAGGCGATGCGGCACTTGATGACTATATGAACCCGTCTGATGTAGCTTTCCAGATCGTAACGGCATTACAGCAGCCCCGTCGCTTAAGAACGGGCCTATGGACAACATGGAGTATGGCGCAAACTAGCTAGTCAGCGAGCAAGCCCATTTGACTTTATTGGCATTAAGTGTTAAATTAACATAATGCCCCTACCTCAAGAAGAACTAACTCCCGACTATAGTTCGCAAGATACTGCGTTTAAATATCTTGATGGCGTCGGTAACCATGAGCTTAAGAATCTACTTGCAAGCTTATTTCTGGCCGATCCCGAACAGTCTCATACTGCGTCAAGCCTAGCAAGAGACATTAACGAAGGACAAGGCGAAGACCTTGCGTGGGAGATAAAGCCAACCGCAGTCATTCAGTTTTGCGAGCGAAGCTTACAGCCTGTCGGAGCCGTACTGAAAGATAAAGCAATCGGCGCGAGCGGTAAAGAAGTTAGCGCCTGGCAAGCCAATCCACAGAATGCCGACCTCAAACTTGCGCTTGCCGGATTCCTGGGCGATTGGAGCTTGCGTTGGGCTGACTTATCGGTGCAACAAGCCTACGGCATAACAAGCAGTGTTTCCGAGCGTCGATCACCTCAAGTACGGCATGGAATTTACTCCGTGTTGCTCAATAGAGATGGCAACACCTCATTACTTGATATCGCCAACGACCATGGCGGCGAGAATGACTCCCAATATAGATACTTGCGAGACCATGTAGATGCGTTAGCCGAGAGCGGCATCGTCACTAAAACAAGTAAGTACCGCAGCTACGACCCCCACGTCAAAATTAACGACGAGGGCTACAGCCACATAGCAATTACACTAGAGAATACTATTCCCGAAACACAAGCGCTGTATAAAGCAATCGGCCAACTTGGTGCTGGGAACATCGTGACGCTCAACCAAATTATTGATCAAGCACAAGTGCTTGATAGTAGCATTGATACAATAAAATTACGAAGAATGCTCCGTAATGGCGTTAGCACGGCGCGCGCCTATCCTGGCCTGGAGCTTCTCGACTCCGGGATTCCTGCTTACGCCAGCACACATGTTGAGCTTAAGCCCAATACCAAGCAGCCGATTAGCGAGCTTACAAGTGGCGTAGAGGCAATTCTAAATGGCCAGGAAGTTCGCACATACATACAGAGAGCGCGAGAGATCCTATATACGCCTGACGAGTTTGCTGAGCTAGTCACAAAAGCTCGCTTTTTTTCACCACGGGCAAATTCACCGGGGAAACTAGTACTTAGTCAACAGCTGGAGACTATTGTACGCGGTCTTGGTGACGCAACGGTCGAACAAACCAGACATATTTTTCACGAAAAACATGGACGCCAGCTAAGCGGGACGTCAGTGAGAGCAGCGCTCAATACCCTCGTCGGTAGCGGCGCACTCACACGACAGAAAACTGCTAAAGATCCTCACTCGCACATCTCTTCCAGCCTTTATTCGGCTAGCGCCCAACCTTATAAAGCATGATGACTACTGTAGTTCTGATCACTTCTTCAGTTTTAAATAATGGTCCCTCTGCTCCTTATTAAGCTTCTCGGTGGCATAACGCAAGGCTGTTCGCGGCATCACGGCGGCATTTTCGTCCAAGAAATGCAGTAGTTCATCTCCTCCTGCTGACCGTAGCGCCCAGCCAGTAGCCTTATGAACTAAGTCCTCCTTATCTTTTAGAAGCAGTTTGGCAATTTTGAATGTATCATCCTTATCGTCTTGGCCGATGAAGTAGAATGTGCTTACGATGGCAGTGCGGCGCTCGGCCATTACTCGCGAGCCGGCTAGTTTATAAAGAGCGTCACGCGGCTTGTCGAACAAGTAGCCACCGACTACATGGATGGCGCTACGGTCAACCAAATCCCAGGTATTTATACGATCGTGCCTCCGGGTATAAAGGTCAAACAGCTCTTTTTTATGCTCGTTGGATGTGCTTTTGTCCCGGGCCTGGAAGTCCATAATACTGACTGCGCCCACTCTTACTTCGTGAACCGGACTTTCAAGCAGCTCTTCAATCTCATTAAGTGGCATTTCGATGAATTCTTTGGCCAGCGCAAAGACTTGCCCCATGCGTACCCCGATGAATTTGTCATTACCACGGCTGGCAAGCGGAAAGTAGCGCTCGTATTTTTTGAGTTCTTCATCTGATTGAAGTGACTCTAGCTTTTGGATAAACTGTTCGGCTGTTTTATTTTGCATAGGACTTAGTCCCGGCCGACCAGGCCTAAAAGCTTAGTTTGCAGATCGGCACTCTCGGGTACTTCAAGTGCTGGAGGAAAAACGCCCATTTGACGATAGCCTTCTATAACCGGCGTAAATTCATCCCAAAGACCTTGCACTAAATCATCTGGCATCGTGGCATCAACACCGATTAATTTAGATATATCGTAGATGCGAAAGGCTCTAAAACTAACAATATGCTGCAAGTAGTCGTGCGCCGAGAAATCACCGTACGAGAGGTGCACGATTTTGTCTAGATCTTTATAATCTCGTACTTTTTCTATAGCAATAGCGTTGTACTGAGCGTATGTCCTGAGCGTTTCGGCCACTTCGGTTGATAGAATTGGCTCGTACTTGTCGCCGACCTCGGCTTTCGTCTTACCGTCCAACACATCAGGCACCCAAGCATCATCGTAACTGTGGTAGTTAACTGATTCATGTAACGTAGCCGGTTTGCTAGTAATGCCAGCAGGCATGACTAT
>JAQBRQ010000015.1 GCA_028286385.1 Candidatus Saccharimonadota bacterium | reverse complement strand
CTCTCGCCCGAGCAGGTTGGAACTGCAATGGGCACACCGATCACAAATGCCGCAGAGATGAATGAGGGGCTTGTCGGCAAAACGCTTTTAGAGGCGATCAAGGAAGCCCCCCTTGATGCGCTCACTCATATCCAGAATCACTACGGCCCAGCAACTTTTGAGTTTTAGTTTAATTAAGCCCAGTCAAGCTTGAGCTAATAAATTTTAGTCACCATATGCTACAGGTTAGCAATGCGATCAATAATAGCTGAAGTTGAAACTTGCTCATCGGTACGCGGCAGCACAAGTAATTTCGACTTATCCATAATGCTAAAGAATCTGGGATCCTCACCGTCTGTAGCGTAGACGTCAGGATCTAAGCATCTGACTATCTCTGCGTGTATCGGGTCAATCGCATCGGGCGCGCTTTTGGCAGGGTCAATAAACACATAATCAACAATCTGTAAGGCATCGAGCATCTGCGCTCGGTCATTCTCTGGAATAATTGGTCGACTTGGGCCTTTTCTGACTTTGGTCCTGTCATCACCGCTCAACATGACTACCACGACATCACCTAAAGCCTTAACTGCTTCGAGGTAACGCAGATGACCTACATGGAGCATGTCGAAGGTACCACTGGTAAGTGCTATTTTTTCGTCTTTGTGTTGACTACGAATGTCTGCCAGGTTTTCGAGTCGAACGATCATAGATATACAGTATAACTAATACTTAGAGCTGTCAACGTCCGGTGAAGGGAACTGGACTGAGTTGGAACCAACATAAGCACGAGATCGTGGCATTTAGTACACTGAGTGCATGCATATACCCCAAGATGAACTATTAGAGCGAATAGAAAACGCAAAACAAAAGGTTGAAGTCGGAACGCTATACGCTCATTACAAAAGCAGGGATAAAGCCTACAAAGTAATTAATATTGCAATTACAGAGGCGGATGACGAGCTGTGTGTAATTTATCAAGCGCAGTATGGCAGTAACCTCATTTTCGTACGACCATTACAGAGCTGGCTTGAAGCAGCTGAGTTAGACGGCAAACAAGTGCCACGCTTCACAAAAATCTGAAAAATTGGTGACCTCACGGAGATTAAGCAGAAAATAGCGGGAGTTTAGTGTCTTCTCCTAAGTACATTTGGCGCAGTCTAAAGCTACTATCAACTTTTAAGCCGCCATGTATCCAGTTTCCCTTATCATTCTTATACACTTTGTGCGTCCAGGCGGGGTATGCTCCTCTCTGTAACTTGGAATCGTAGTATGCTTTGGAAGACGTATAGCCTAAAAACGTCACTACTCCCGCCGCTAACCTATCAAATCTTTTATGTATCAGGCCGCCGTTCCGCTCCACAATTGTTACTGACAAATCATCTTTATCACCCCCACTTTTGTCTCTCATTACCGTTAAGCGAGCTGGTCTAAATCTTCCTTCGTACTCAAGTGTGTACAATTCGCCTTGCTCCATATTACGAATATCAAAGCTACCCTTAGATGCTACTTTTACGCTCTTCCTATATTCGGCTAAAGCAATGGACACAGCGCCTGCGCCTTTGACAAGTTCAGACAAATCTTCAAGCACACGATCTTTAAGCTCTGGGTCTGTTAATAACTTTTTAGTTGCAGCTTGTATATCAGTTTCACCTGTAAGTGCCAATGACGCTCGACCTATAAGTGAGGCGGGAACCATAGCCTCAATGTCCTCCATGCTGCGACTACTCTCGTCAACGCCGTCTACATACATCTCTTCAATATGAGACTGCAATAGGGTAGCAAGCATAACAGTATCATCGGGAGGTGTGAGCTCGTGTCCACTAGCCATAATTTACTTAATATAACACAAATAGTTATGTTTAACAACTACGACGTAGTGGCTCACCACCTTCGCAACCTAAAAGGTGGTGAGTTAGTACGTGGAACTTGCATGAAGTTAGCAAACATGGTAAATTAATCCCAATTAATGAAACAGTCGTCTATAGATGTTGTAGGTGGAAAAAACGTCGGCGAGAAAGCCGCCTACTTAATTGAGCACGAAGCTTTAATCAAAGAAGCTGGATTAGCGGTACCGGCCACGACGGTGTTCGCGAGTGAACTCATATCTGCCAGCATTGACCCACGAGAGCTTGCCGCACAAGCCCTCCAACGTTTTGGAGCAGAGACATATATTGCACTGCGCTCAAGCGCCGAAGGAGACGGGCGAGGCATTGGTGTTTTCAATAGTGCATTTGCGCCAACCAATGAGGCAGCGGTCGCCAACGCAATTACCTCAGTTACTGACAGCGCCAAAACCCCTCACGCTGATGATTTTCGTCGACAAGCCGGCCTAGGCCGTGGGTTTGCTGTTATGGCACAGCCTGTGATTGGAGATGTGCATGAAGACCGACATGACGGTGCAATGTTTGCGCCATCGTTTTCTGGATACGGCTATACCAAAACCCGCTTTGATCCGGACGGCATGATCAATGTCGTAGCTGGCCTTGGAGGTGGCGTCAGCCGTGACGGCGGAGAGCAAGTTACACGCGCCAGCCTCGCCCAAGCAGGACGGCACCACTACGAAGATCTTGACGGGCCAATGAGCTTAGCAGCCTACATTAAGGGATTACGCCATGATGAGCTCTTTGGTTATGCAGACACGCCACAGACCGATTTTAGAGACCAACGCCCGATGTTACGCCATAACGATTTAGACAGAGTAAGCGGCTTTGCCTTAGCCGGCGACTCAACCGCACCTCAGTGGACGGGCCTCTACTTACGCGACTATACCTATCTTACCGATCAGGAAATTGATGCTGCTATTGCTGCAGGTGAACGTTTAACATCAAATATCGTTGACGTCGACACCCTCTTTGGCTCAGCTTTCAAAACTTTCGAGCCGGGGGAACTCATGGATGCTATGCAACGCATGGAAGATATTGCAGGCTACCCGCTGTATATCGAGTGGGCTACTAAGTTCGCTGATAGCGGCGTCATGCCGTATATTGTTCAGATTGCGCCAGTAGACGCTAGCCCCCACGCAGAGTTAGAAGCAAGCCTGCCAGAACAAGTGCTCATTATCGGAAATAACATCGTCGGGCACGGTGAAAAACATGCAACAAAGCTTGTTGAGTGTGGCAATCCAGACGACGTGTTGGTGCTCGATAAATTTAACCGCGACCCAGCAAACGAAGGCTATATCTTGCTCTATAGCGCCCACTTAACATCATCTCAAGGTGGAGGCTACAAATTAGATTACAGCCACTGCTCAAACGCATCAGTAGTTGTTGAGCTGGGCAGTGGCGTACATGCTAACGGTACAGCACTCGACCACCTTGGCGGAGCAATTGAACAGACTGGCAAGTTCTTCGCATCCGCCGATCACACTCTATCGAACAGGTTCGCAGAATTGCACACCGAAATGGATGAGTACGGCTATACAATATCGAGCGAAAACTCGCGCTCATACGGCAAGCTAACTGTTCTCGAAAATAACTTCAAGGTGATAGCAGACGGCTCACAGAATCGTCTTTTTATCGGCAAATAAGCCTTTGGCTTGCGATCTTGCGGCGTGCTCGGTGCATGCACCTGTGCGCGTCCTCGATCTTCGAACCCGCAGCTTCGCTGCCGGGGTTCGCTTCCCGTGACAATTACCACGAAAAAAGCCCACCTTACGGTGAGCTATTTACGTGGTGACCTCACGGGGAATCGAACCCCGATTGCCAGGATGAGAACCTGGCGTCCTAACCGTTAGACGATGAGGCCGAGTGAGCAATGAGACAGATGTGCTTGCATATCTGTTTGTTGCGAGCGAGGCCGCCATATGCGCAGCATATGAGGCCAACGAACCATGATATATTCAGCGCCAAAAGGGCAGCAGAAACATCAAAACATATCCTACCACATCTGTTAGCGCTCGTCCAGAACAGGGAAACAACCATAAGCATTGCAATAAAGCCGTCTAACCTCGATAATAGGTAACAGAAATGCCAGAAAGACTCTTGACTAGTCATAGCGGGTGGGCCAGACGTAATCAGTCAGGGCAGGGTTGTTGATGTTTGGCCGCAAGAAATCCACGGAGCCAAAAGGCACAGCCGGTATTAAGCACCTGGCAGCCAATTTGCAGGATCAGCAGTTGCGCTTTGAGATCATTATTAACGGTATCGAAGACGGTGTTATCCTGATTGATCCGCAGGGCACTATTCAGCTGATTAACCCCGGTGCGGCAGCAGTCAGCGGTTGGCCGGTCGATGAAGCCAGTGGCATCAACATCGCGCAGGTCATGCCGCTGGTCAACGAAAAGGGTGAGCCTTACGAAGCGGCCGATAATCCGTTCACCAAGGTATTTCACACCGATCAGACGCTTCGCGATAACAGCGCCTACGTCCTAACGCGCAGCAAGACGCAGGTGCCGATCAACCTTAGCCTCTCACCGCTGTTAAACGAAGCTAACGAAGTCACTGCCGCGGTGGCCGTTTTTCGTGATGTCAGCCAAGAACGCGCCGAAGAAAAGCAGCGCGCCGACTTCATTAGCACCGCCAGCCACGAAATGCGCACGCCAGTCGCCGCCATCGAGGGCTATTTATCATTAGCCTTAAACGACAAAGTCTCGACCATCGACAACCGCGCCCGAGATTACCTCGAAAAGGCCCACACCTCCACTCAGCACCTCGGCAAACTGTTTCAGGACTTGCTTACCAGTGCCAAGGCTGCCGATGGCCGCCTAACGAGCCACCCTTCAGTTGTTGAACTCGGAGCCTTCTTGGAGCAATTAACCACCGAACTACATTTCGTCGCCGAAAAAAAGGGCTTATTTATGGACTTCACCACCGGCACCAGCAGCACAATCAACGCCACCAAAGCCGGCGAGCACGTCATTCGTCCGCTCTACTACGTCCACGTCGACCCGGATCGCTTGCGCGAAGTCATCACCAATCTGTTCGATAACGCCGTTAAGTACACACCGGAGGGCAAAATCATGATCGGTTTAACCGGCAACGACCAGGTGGCGCAGTGCTACATTAAAGATACCGGCCCAGGCATCCCGGCCGATGATTTGCCGCACTTATTCCAGAAGTTCTACCGCGTCGACAACTCGGCGACCCGCACCATCGGCGGCACTGGCCTCGGGCTATTCATCTGCCGTAAAATCGTCGAATTATACAACGGCCGTATCTGGGCCGAGAGCGAAGTGGGCAAGGGCAGCACCTTTTATATCAACCTGCCGCGCCTGAGCACCCAAAAAGCCACCGAGCTGCAGAACACCGCCAATAGCAGCACCGAGCTCAAACCGATTAACTCTTTAGCGACGTCGTGATACAATGAACTCAAACCTAACCATAAGCAAAACCATAAAAGGGCACCACTCATGACAAAAGTAATGCTGGTCGAAGACGATAACAACCTACGCGAGATCTACGAAGCGCGCTTACAAGCCGAAGGCTACGACATTGTCGCAGCCAAAGACGGCGAAGAAGCCCTCGTTCTTGCCAAGCAACACCAACCCGAATTAGTTATTTCCGATGTGATGATGCCCAAAATCAGCGGCTTCGAAATGCTCGACATTCTGCGCAACACCGATGGCCTCAAAGATGTTAAAGTCATCATGCTAACCGCTCTCGGCCAAAGCGATGACCAAGCCCGCGCCGACAAACTCGGTGCCGATCGCTACCTCGTAAAATCACAAGTTACCCTAGAAGACATCGTCACCGTCGCCAAAGAACTGATCGATGGCGAGGCCGCCCCAGCTGCCACCCCAGCCGCAGCGCCCGAGCCAGTTGCTGCTGCGCCCGCAGTGCCGGCACCGCCAGCCGAACCGGTTGCTGAGCCTGTAGCCGCTGAGCCGGTTGCTGTCGCACCCGAACCAACCGCTGCCCCCGCGACTGACAGCACGGACGATCCGGCCGCCCAGTCAACCGCCCAAGAAGAAGCCGCTATCGAAGCTAAGATCGAAGATTTTGTTGCCGGCGCCAGCGGCCAGCAAGCCGTTCCTGCGCCTGAAGCATCAGCCGAGGAACCTGACGCCGTTGTCTTCGAAACGGTCACCAGTCCAACGCCAGAAGTGGCCGTCGAGCCAACGCCAGCCCCTCAGACAGCAGCCGAAGTAGTCACCGCCAGCGACGATAAACTCATGTCCGACGCCGTCGACGCTCTGGTTGCCAACACCGAAGGCACCACGCCGCCAGCCGTTCCAGAAGCTGCGCCCGTCGCCAAGGCCCCAGCCGACTCAGGCAGCGTCGCGATCAACGGTAAAAAAGTGATTAGTCCTGTCAGCAGCGGTCAAGCCAAGCCCGATCTGCAAGCACTGCTCGCCAAGGAAGAAGCCAAAGACATCGCAGCCGGCACCACCGTAACACCCACGACTCCAGCCGCCCCGGCGACGCCGCCAACAACCCCTGGTGGCATCGATCCCAATAGTATTGCCCTATAATAGGCCTTATGCGCATAAATAAATTCGTCGCCCAGTCGACCGGCCTCAGCCGGCGCGCCGCTGATCAGGCAATCGCTGACGGTAGGGTCCTCGTAAACCAGCTTTTGCCCGAATCGGGCGATCAGGTCGGGACAGATGACATCGTGACCCTTGACAGCCGGCGTATTACACCCCCTGTCAAGACCACAACCATTATCATGCATAAACCGGCAGGTTTTGTGTGCTCTCGTAAGGGGCAGGGCAGCCGCACCATCTATGATTTGCTCCCCGAACGCTACCAAAACCTCAAATCAGTTGGCCGCCTCGACAAAGAATCGTCCGGCCTGATTCTGCTGACCGATGACGGCGACCTGGCCAACGAACTAACTCATCCCAGCTTTGTCAAAACCAAGATCTATGAAGTTGGCCTCGATACCGCCTTGCAACCGCTCCATCAACAGATGGTCAGCGACAATGGCGTTATGCTCGAAGACGGCCCCAGCAAACTGCAACTCCAAAAGCTCGACGATACCGGCCTAAGCTGGCAAATCACCATGCATGAAGGCCGCAATCGCCAAATCCGCCGGACATTTAGCTCACTTGGCTACGAAGTAAAAACACTACACCGCACCAGTTTTGGCAACTACGCCCTGGGCGACCTCAAAGCCGCGCAAGTCCGCGAAGCCTAAGCCTCGGCTTCTCAGAGGCCTTGGTTTCAAAAGTGTACACACACTATGTGTACACTTTTGAAATGTGGCAGAGAAAAGTAGGTTTTGGGTGCATAAATACCTGTCAGAATTTGCTAAAACTAACTTCATCAACGTTTTGTGCTTTCGTCAATAGCGCTTATCTGTTATAATGTAAGTGTTATGGCAAAAAAATTACCTATTGTAGCGATTGTTGGACGTGCCAATGTTGGCAAGTCTAGCTTGTTCAACGCGATTTTGGATACCAAAGAGGCGATTGTCGCCCGCGAAGCCGGCACCACCCGCGACGCCATCATGAGCAAGGCCGAATACAAAGACCAGAACTTCTGGCTGGTCGACACCGCCGGCATCAAAGACCCGGAAGACGACTTTGAATTCACCATTCAGGAACAGGTCACTCAAGCCGCCGATAGCGCCGATGTTATCTGGGTCGTTGTGGAGGCCGATGTGCCCATCACCGAAGAAGATCGCCGCGTTGCCAAGATGGCCCTGCGGTCTAAAAAGCCGGTTTTCCTGATTATCAACAAGCTCGACAAGGCCAAAGGCCAGGACCTGGCTGGCTTTGATCGGCTGGGCATTAAGCCGATTATTCGGACCAGCAGCACCCAAAGACGAGGCATCGAACAGCTCCTCGACCAACTCGTCGAAATTATTCCAAAAGCCGTTGCCACCGAAGACGATGACCGCTTCCGCATCGCTATTGTTGGTCGCCCAAACGTTGGCAAATCACAGCTGTTCAACACGTTGGCCAAGAAGCAACAGGCGATTGTCGCCGACCGCGCCGGCACCACCCGCGACGTCAACCACACGGTCGTTAAGTACATGGGCCGCGAAGTCGAACTACTCGACACCGCCGGTATCCGCAAAAACGGCAAAATCGAAGTCGGCATCGAACGCTTTAGCGTTATTCGCGCCTTGGCTGCCATCGAACAGTCCGACGTCTGCCTACTCTTAATGGACGTCAACGAACTCAACGTGCAGCTCGACCAAAAGATCGCCGGTATGGTCAAAGAAGCTGGCAAGGGCTTAATTTTGGTCGTCAGCAAGTGGGATTCCGTCGAAGATAAAGACGCCTTCACCCGTGACTCACTTGCACCTAAAATTGCCCGTAACTACGACTTCGTGCCTTGGGCACCCCTCATCTTTACCAGCTCGGTCAGCGGCCAAAACGTTACCAAGCTCTTCGACTTAGCCTTCGACATCGACAAAGAACGCGCCAAGCGCATTGCCACACCAGAACTCAACAAATGGCTACGCCAAGCGGTTGACGCTCATCCACCAGCCGGCCTCAAAAACCGCAATCCAAAGCTCAACTACATGGTGCAAGAAACCGACAATCCTATTCCAGCCTTCAAGATCTTTGGTAGCCACACCGGCTTTGTTCACTGGAGTTACCGCCGTTATCTGGAGCGCAAAATGCGCGAATCATACGGCTACGAAGGCACGCCGCTTCAGCTGTGGTTCATAGAAAAGCATGTCACGCACCGCAATGGCTCCTCGCCATCGCACCCCAACGCCAAAGCTGCCGCCGCCCGCAAGCTCAAAAACGAGGCCCAGGCAAAAGCCGACAAAGCCGAGCAATCCGTCACCGAGTAAGCTCCGTGCTGGACAATCCTCGCCTCTGATGACAAACTAATGTAATGTCATGGCTTACTCAGCGACCGCAAACCAGCGATCCCACCAATTATTACACCGTCGGGTTAAACCGAACGCTGCTTTTTGTTGGACTCGGTAACCCGGGCAAAGAATACGATCTCACACGCCATAACGTCGGTTTTTACTCCTTAGATGAATTCGTCGACAAGACCAATGAAATGAAAGATTGGGTGCAAAAAAAAGACCTCAGGTGCCTGATGAGTAGTGGCATCGTCGGCGAAAACCGGATAATAGCCATCAAACCGACGACTTTTATGAACCTCAGCGGGGAAGCCGTTCAAGCGGCAGTACATTTTTATAAGATCAGCCTCGACAACATCGTAGTCATCCAAGACGAGCTAGACCTCGATTTCGGCCAAATCCGCCTGCGCTTGAGTGGATCGGCAGCCGGGCACAACGGCATTAAATCGGTATCGCAACACCTTGGCGAGAACTACGGCCGCATCCGCATCGGCATCGGCCCCAAAAAACCAGCTCGCATGAAGAGTGAAGACTTCGTCCTCCAGAAATTCTCCGCCGAAGAGCAGGAACAGCTGCCAAACCTCAGCCGCGAAGTAAACGCCATCCTCACCGAATACATCTTCGGCAGCGAACTGCCGAACGACACGCGCAACTTCCTCGTCTAAGTAGCCGTCGTCCAGCCGGGCTTATTCTTGGCCAAATAAATTGAGCTGCTTATCAAATAAGGCGTCAGCGATGGCAGATCGTTGTTTAGTAATGTCGAATTCAATATCCATAAGGGTGGCCTCGTCCCACTCAAGTTGTTCAAGCTCAGCAGTTCGAGCGTGATACTGCTCATAGTCGCCATTAAGTTCTGCTAACTTTCCTTGGACGAATGCTCGTCGGCCACGTATTCTTTCATGATGCACTCTCATATCGACATCCTCGATCGACCTTGGACCATCAAAGCCAGTTAGCTCTCTTTCCGCAGGAGTAAAATACGCCATACTGCCAATCATATCTTCCATAGCTTTATTGTACTCCGCTACTGCTGCGCGGCTTGCTCCAAGATGACACTTTTAACGATAATCCCCATACTCATCAGCGTGCCTGCCCGCGACTCCACATGATCAAAAATATCGAATGCGTAGTCCACATCCTGACCCTCTTGGCGCAAACCGTCGAAGTTTTGAACATATCGTTCTGCTAACTTTAAGCCGGCTTGCTGTATTGCAACATGCAACAAATCAACCTGGTCATGATGATAAATCTCGTCTTTTGGCAATTCAAGCAATTCTGCTTCATGCGGCCAAATGATAAATTCTGGCTTCTTATATTTCATATCCGTCTATTTCATTAAGCTTTAATGAAGTCTCATTACCTTATAATGCGATATTTTAGCATAAAAAAGGCCAACGAGAGGGGGTGGGCACCGCTCGTTGGCCTGTTTTAGGGGACGACCGAAATCATCCCCAGAACCCTTCAACCCACCCCAGTGAAGCATCGATGTCTAAAATTAATGACTCGTGCCAACCACTCCTGTAACAGGGGCGATTACCATTTAGGCTCACTTTGAACGGGGACCCCGGGATGGCCTTGCGAGCAAGTCATCGAGGAATCTAGTTAAAGGGGTTAGTATGCTTTAGAGCGTGTCAGACTTTATGCCTGACGTGCAAAGGATAAGTGGAGGGTAACAACTTTTTCGCGAAGCTCACTCTAAAACAATCTAACAGTATTTCGTACGCCTGAGAGGCATACGATGTTAGTATTTGGGGGTAAAAGGTACCTGAGAACAATATATGAACTCACGACTTGCTATTCTAGCAAATAAGTGACTTAGTGTCAATACTTTAAAATAATTACCTATGAAGATCAACAAGCTCACGCTTAACTCACCCCTGTTTCCAGAACTTTTGCGGCATATTCCACAGCCGCCTGAACAGCTGTATTACAGCGGCATACCACTAGAAGAATTGTTGGCACGACCTCGAGTGGCCATCGTCGGCAGCCGCAGCGTCACGCCATATGGCAAACAGGTGACTATGATGCTCGCCCGGCAGCTGGCAGAGCAGGGCATTGTGATTATTAGTGGCCTGGCCATTGGGGTAGATGCGCTGGCTCACCAGGCAGCGCTGGATGCTGGCGGGCTTACGTTAGCCGTTCTGCCCAGCCCGCTGGAGCGCATCGCGCCGGCAACTAATCAATATTTGGCACGGCGCATTTTGGATAACGGGGGAGGGCTTATCACCGAATACGGCGCCGGGGAAGAAACGTATAAGCTCAATTTTATTGAGCGTAATCGGTTGGTTTGCGGTCTGGCCGACGTCCTCCTCATAACCGAAGCCGCTGTTAACAGCGGCAGCTTACACACTGCCAGATTTGCACTGGAGCAGGGCAAAGATGTCATGGCGGTTCCCGGCAACATAACCAGTACCGTCTCGGTGGGCGCCAACAACCTGCTTAAGACCAGTGCGGCGCCTGCAACATCATATGTGGATGTTATGCACATGTTAGGCATAAGCGCGCCCCATAGCAGCTCTCCAGCGGTCAAGGGAGCCAATGAACCTGAGCAGCTGTTGCTTGATTTGCTTTTTAGCGGCATCGCCGACGGGAATCAACTACTGGAGCGCAGCGGCTTAACAGCAAGCATGTTTAATCAATCAGTCACCATGCTAGAACTAAGCGGCAAAATCCGGGCGCTCGGCGCTAACCACTGGGGCCTACACTAACAGTCCGGGCGACGTGGCGTGCTAGACTAAAGTTATGAAGCTTATGATTACTATTGGCATCTTTGTCGGGGGCAGCCTCGGTGCTTGGCTCGGGTCCTCGTTTGATCACGGCAACCTGTTCGGCGTATGGGGAATTCTACTGAGTACCGTTGGGTCGTTCGTCGGGCTGTGGGCCGGCTATAAGGCGGGGCAGAACCTCGGTTTCTAGGCAGGTTATTCTTATATCTAGGTTGCATTCTCGGCGGTTCTGCGCTTAGATAGAGGCTTATGTCCAAGAATCTCGTTATCGTAGAAAGCCCCGCCAAAGCCAAGACAATTGAAAAATTTCTTGGGTCTGATTACGTCGTCAAAAGCAGTTTTGGCCATATTCGTGATCTGCCAAAAAAGGGCCTCAACATCGACATCGACAAGAATTTTGAGCCTCATTACGAAGTCAGTGCCGACAAGAAAAAGGTCGTTGCCGAACTGCGTAAAGCCGCCAAAGGCGCTGAAGTCTGGCTGGCATCTGACGAAGACCGCGAAGGAGAGGCAATTGCCTGGCACTTGGCGCACGCCCTCAAACTAGACCCGACCAAAACTAAGCGCATTGTCTTCCACGAAATCACCAAGACGGCTATCGAAGCGGCCATCAAGAACCCGCGCACCGTTAACGTGCAACTGGTAGACGCCCAACAGGCCCGTCGTATCCTCGACCGCCTGGTTGGATATGAATTATCACCCGTTCTCTGGAAAAAGGTTCGTACTGGCCTCAGCGCTGGCCGCGTGCAATCGGTCGCCGTTCGACTTATTGTCGAACGCGAACGCGAGATCCGTGACTTTGAAGCCAAAAGCTCATTTAAGGTCACCGCCGTCTTTACTGCTGATGGCAAAGAGATCCCAGCCGAACTCACCGTAAAACTCGGTGATGCCAAAGACGCTCGTGCCTGGCTCGAAAAGCTGACAGAAGCCAATTACAGCGTTGGCGACATCCAGCTCAAGCCAAGCACCCGTAACCCTGGCGCGCCGTTCACCACCAGTACGCTGCAGCAGGAAGCCAGCCGCCGATTAGGCTTCAGCGTCCGACAGACCATGACGCTGGCCCAGCGCCTCTACGAAGCTGGTCACATCACCTACATGCGTACCGACAGCACCATTCTGTCTACCCAAGCGCTGAATGCTGCCGAGACATACATCAGGGGTGAATACGGCGACAATTATCATAAATTCCGTCAGTTCAAGACCAAGAATTCCAGCGCACAGGAGGCTCACGAAGCCATCCGCCCAACCGATTTTCGCCGCTTAAGCGCCGGTGAAGAAGACGGCCAAAAAAAGCTCTACTCCTTAATCTGGCAGCGCGCCCTAGCCTCACAAATGTCTGAGGCTAAGCTGGAGCGCACCGAAGTAACCATCGACATCAGCACGCAGCCAGAGAAGTTCGTCGCCAAGGGCGAAATCATGCGCTTTGACGGCTTTATGAAAGTCTACGGCGGCGGCAAAGACGACACCATCTTGCCAGAGGTCACCATTGGCCAAAAACTCGACACTCAGACAGTTACAGCTACCGAAACCTTTAGCAGGGCAGCGGCTCGTTACTCCGAAGCCGCCCTCGTTAAAAAGCTGGAAGAACTCGGCATTGGCCGCCCAAGCACCTACGCGCCGACTATTTCCACCGTTCAGACCCGTGGCTACGTCGAAAAGACCGATCTAGAAGGCAAGGAGCGCCCGGTCACCGAGATCAGCTTGTCCGGCGGCAAGATCGAAGAAACCACCACGCCAACCATCTATGGCGCCGATCGCAATAAGCTCGTTCCAACCGGCATCGCCGAAGTGGTCACCGACTTCTTAGTCAACCACTTCTATGCCGTCGTCGACTATGACTTTACGGCCAATGTCGAAGCCGATTTCGACAACATTGCCGAGGGCAAACAGAAGTGGGAAGATATGATCGCTGACTTTTATAAAGATTTCCACCCGCTAGTAGAGAAGTCAGCCGATGTCTCACGTGCCGAAGTCTCCCAGGCCCGCGAAATCGGAACCGACCCCAAGACTGGCGAACCAATTTTTGCCCGTTTTGGCCGCTATGGCCCGATGCTCCAGCTTGGTGACTCCGCCGACGAAGAGAAGAAGCTCCAATTTGCCCCATTGCCCAAAGACACCACCATCGATACCGTCACCCTCGAACAAGCGCTCATAATGTTCAAGCTTCCGCGCCTAGTGGGCACAACCGAGGACGGCCAAGAAATCAAAGCTAACATCGGTCGATTTGGCCCATACATCATCATCGATAAGACATTCGTATCTATTAAGCCGCTCGACCCGCACACTATCACCGAAGCCGAAGCCCGCGAAAAGTACGCCGAAAAGCTCGCCAAAGACGCCGCCAAACACATCAACGAATTCCCAGGTGGCATCAAAGTCCTCAACGGTCCATACGGCCCATACATTACCGACGGCAAGAAGAACGCCCGCATCGCCAAAGACGTCGACCCAACCACTATTGATGAGGCCGAAGCCAAGAAGCTACTGGCTGCCGCCCCTGTTAAAAAGCGCGGAGGCTTCCGCCGCGGTGGAGCCAAAGCTGGCGCCAAAAAAGCCGCTCCTAAGAAGAAAACTGCACGCAAGTCTACCAAAAAACCTGCTTAGCCCCCTTCTCAAAACGCGTTCATGCACGTACATGCACTAAGTAATGGTCACCCTCCTCGGGGAAGTGTACATACTTTGTACACACACTATGTGTACAAAGTATGTACACTTCCGGCAAACAGGTAAGCAAAAACGGGTTCTAAGAGTGTTATTTTGCGTTAGCGTAAAGCCTGTGGACAAGTAATATCCCTACAACATAGACTACGCATTGCTGTCAGGATTATGCTACAATAAGTTGTAATTCAAAAATGTGTTGACTTTTAAAAATTATAGTTTTATAATACTAAGTAATCTTTTAATAATAACAGGGAAGAGTCGAATATATGACCCAAGCCGCTACTGCAACCGAATTAACCACTGAACAGCTCGTTACTGACGTTCTAGCTACCATCGATCGTGAACGCGAACGAGAAATCGTTGCTCGTCGTTTTGGTCTATTTGACCGAAAAGAAACCCTCGAACAGATTGGCGAGATGCTCGGCATCACCCGTGAACGCGTTCGTCAGCTCGAAAAATCAGTTGTTACTCGTCTCCGTGCTGCGGCAGAGCAGGGCACTATTCCTCATATCGCCGATTTCCAGGCAAAAACCCTCGAATTGCTCCAGGCCTCAGGCGATGTAGCCCGTGTTAGCCAAATCGCCAGTCACATGAGCGACAAGCCAAACAGGGAAGAGCAAGCCCGCATCGCTTTCTTAAGCCAGTTGTGCCCCGATCTTGCCACCGTTCAGGAAGACGATCACTTCTATTACAGCGTTGGCGTCAAAGCTACGTTCGACGAAAAGGCCCTCAAAAACAAGGTCGGCCACCTCATTAACGTCATCAAAGAGCTCGGCGAGCCAAAGACCATCGAAGAAATCGCTGCAGCCGCTGGCAGCGACAACGTTAAGCAAACCGAAGCACTGGCTAGCATCTCCAAGCACCTAGCAACCCTCAACGGTCGCTGGGGCCTCATTAAGTGGCCAATGGTTAACCCTAAGAACATCCGCGACAAAATCTACGTTATCCTTAAAGAACACGGCAAGCACCTCCACTTTAACGAAATCGCCGAAGCTATCAAAGATAGCGAGTTCAAGCGTAAAGACGTTACCACCCAGGCAATCCACAACGAACTCATCAAAGATAAGCGCTTCGTGCTCATCGGCCGTGGCATCTACGCACTCAAAGAATGGGGCTACGAAAAGGGCACTGTTGCCGACATCATCACCGAAGTCCTCAAAGAGGCAAACGAACCTCTCCACCGCGACGAAATCGTCAAGCGCGTCCTCAAGAGCCGTTTCGTCAAAGAAACCACCATCCTCTTAAACCTCCAGGGCAAGCCACAGTTCAAACGCGTCGCCAAAGCCACTTACGCCCTCGCCGAATAGCATATGCCAAATCCTAAAGAAGCCATTGTATCCAGTGCGCTCAAGGTAGGGCTGGGCATTACGCCGTACGTTGGTGAAATACAGTGGCAATTAGCAGGCGCGCCGGGGCGAGAAGACTTTGAGCCTTTACAGCACCTGGGAAATGTAGGAGTACCTTTTGGCTCCGTAATGATGGGTGGCATCTTCATCAATGAACTGGGCGGCGTCGCTTTTGCTAGACATAATCTCGCAAAAGATACCGAAAGCCAATATGACAAAAAAATGGATAATTATATCGACGACCTACGCTTTGTACAACGAATGTACATTGGTACGACTATGTTAGTCGGTACATTAGCGTCGATCTACGCTGAAACGTTTGATGCAGGGACGCACGACCCCGTTGATGCAGGGTACGGCATTGGCGCAACTAGCTTAGCACTTTTTCTGTATACGCGAATTCGTAATCGTGAGCTTCGGCAACTCAGCGCAGAGTTGAAAGCCCCACTTAGTCATAGTGTCTCAACGTCAAAAACCGACTTGGTGCCTGTTGAAACGACTTCCGTGCCTAATCATCGTACGCCAACACCTAAGGCAACGAAGACGAGCAGCAGCAGCCAACAGCGCGCACAAGCGCGCAAGGCCCAGAAACACAGCCGAAAGCGCAATCGCTAGAAACTAGACATAATACGAACATTTAGGCGAACTCAATAATGGTTTAGGATATATTCAAACATAAGCAATATGGGTAACGCATAACGATAAGCGTGATGAACAGGCAATGCAGGCATTAAACAAACGAGCAACATACAAGCAGGCCATTTTTAAAATACAATTCAGTCAAGCAGGGTGCGCAAACACACGAAGATCGAGACAAAGACATCATGTCGCACAATGTATATTTTGCGACTCGAATATCTGATTCATAGATGATTACAGATACCCCTGCTACAGGGGACTATTCACGAGTTGCGGGCTTGTGCGGTCCTTTTAGTGCTGCGCGCTCTACGTAATGCACTGACGTATTAACGCTTCTACTAGGCCTATACCTCACACGCTTCTGAGCCCCAAAACAGCCTAGCGCTCCAATGTGATTTACAACACAATTTGACTTTTCCACAGTTTGTCCGTGAAACTATTGCTTTTCTTGCATATTATTAAAAAACATTTTAGTCCCCTACTTTTGACATTTATTGTTAATTATTTGACTTATGCCCTTTTCTGTATGTTTATATAGTTTTTTTGAAACCACCACACTATACAAAATACTGAACAGAATGCGAACTAGCGGGGCAGCAGAACAGGGGGAATAGCCTGATCGCCGAATGGCTACTGGTAGTACGCGCGGCCATCAACCCGCACATCTATATACTTGCCTGGTGCAATGTTCTGCTTCTCGAGCTGCGCCTTGGTGGCTAGGAACGTCCCTACCTGCTGGCGGGCGCTATTACTCTGAAGATTAAACTTAATGAAGTAGGGCTTCCCTGTTAGCTGCACATCGAGCTGACTGGCAGCCGCCGGCAACGTCATAGCGGCAGTGGGAATGTTTTTTGCGGCTAATTGAGCGGCTATGACCTCTATAAAATTGACGTTTTCGGAGGTTAAAATCTGTTTACCGACAGCAACAGAGATGCCACTCTGGTCACCGACCAACGGCAAATCAAGGCTACTTAACGTGGGTAATTGGGTACTCGGCACCAGGGCGCGACCGGTGTTACTCAGAACAAATGAACCATTGCTGGCAGCCAGTACTAGGGCGGGCCTGGCTGTCTGGATATAGACTATCGGGCGATGGGCTAACAGCGGTACCGTCACACTGGTGGTTGAGAGTTCCGGGAATTGCTTCTTAAGGTCGCGGCTGAGTTTGGCGCTATCCAGCGTCAGCTTGTTGCGGTTGAGGACTGAGCCTTCCAGGATTTTTTGCGCTGCCGCTTCATAGGTGGCGGTATCATGCAGTAACGGCGTGCTGGCATCATTTGCCAGCGGCATGATTTTAACACTATTAGACAGGCTGAGGACGTTGACTGCCGAGATAACAAGCGCGATCAGCAAGATAACCGCGCCAAAGCGATTGAGCCAGAAATTACCGAATCGACCACTGTCCTTGAGCCGCGATGATGGTTCTCGCTGCTCCTGGCGGCCAACATTCAGCTCAATATCGGAGCGACGGGCGTGATACGAAAACGAAGCCGACTTCTTAAGACTATCGTCAGCCTG
The DNA here is from genome assembly GCA_028286385.1 of Candidatus Saccharimonadota bacterium. Classification (GTDB taxonomy): domain Bacteria; phylum Patescibacteriota; class Saccharimonadia; order Saccharimonadales; family UBA4665; genus RYN-405. Next base: position 15,267 of record JAQBRQ010000015.1, on the reverse strand, counting down.
AAGGCGCTGACGTCGAGTTGGTACCGCAGCGGATTTACGAAACAGTCTTTTCACGACTTTTTACCTTACTGCTTTTGGCCTCATCAAGTATAAGCACGGCTAACTCCTTGGCCGAATCCGGGCGCGCTAGGCTTGCCAACGCCGCGCCGAGAGCCTCACGCTTGGATACGTGGTCAAACAGATCGCTGACCACGCTGGCTAAGCGTCGCTCTTGCTCAGACTGGGCTTCCGTAAGCGTAACGACTGCTTGGCGGTCCAGGAGCGCTTCGGTATTCTTAATATTCCAAATAAGCTGCTTGGAGGGGATGATGATGCAGGCTTTAGCCTGAGCCGCAAACTCAGCCAGGTTGGTAGCCCCTCCCCTGGCGATCACCACATCGGCCGCGCCACTGTAGCGGTACAAATCACCAATGAAGCCCTTCACCACTACTCGCGCTCTAGCGTCGGCCGGTAATTCGTTGTCGTACGCGGCTGCCACCGATTTGTGCAGCGCCCGACCAGCAATATGCACAATGTGTAGCCCCGGATAGCGCTGTAACAAATAAGCCGAATTGGCGACCACTGCCCTGTTGAGCTGATCAGCACCATTGCCGCCACCGGTGATAAGCAATACTTGATGCGCTTTGGTTAGGCCAATTTCGTCACGATATTTGTGCAAAAGTGCTGGAGTGACTCGCTTGTAATCAGCGCTGATCGGCACGCCGACGGTCACGGTTTTATCCGGTGGGTACGGGTAAAGTTCTGCGGGCAATGCCACGGCGTGCAGGCTAGCCCAGCGAGCAATAATACGGTTGGCTAAGCTTGGCGTGCTATCGGAATCATGCGTAATGTACGGTATCCGCTGCAGCGCGCCGCCGAGAGCAACAGGCACGCTCACAAAACCGCCTCTGCTAAAAATAACACTAGGCTTGAGCTTGCGCAGTAAGCGCCAGCTTTGCCAGGTGCCGATCAGAATATAGCCGATATCACGGAGGTTTTTGGCAACCGTTGGCACGTCAAATAGCTGCCGAAAGAAGCCTTCGCCGTGATAGCGGCGAAACTTGCCGGCTCGGACCGTGAATACTTCGTCGATATTCGGATCACCGGCTGGGATGTCGGCCAACTTATCGCCGGTTTGACCGATGTAAACAATGCGGGTGTCAGGCTGTAGGCTTTTTAGCTCGGCCGCAACAGCCAAGATAGGCGTAATGTGTCCGCCTGATCCGCCACCGGTTACTACGATTGTCTTGCTCATGAATGATTTGTCCTACGTAATGTATTATCCTTGAAACTTCGTTTACCACCGCTGGCGGCCGAACTTACCCGGGGAGCGCTAAAGCCGGCAAATTGCGAAGCTTGGAAGGCCAAGCCGACAGCCGCAGCCACAAAGACAACACTGGTGCCGCCGTAACTAATAAATGGCAGGGTGATGCCCTTTAGCGGCAGTAATCCTATCATAGCACCGATGTTAATCAGTGCCTGTATGCTCAACCACGCCAGTACACCGACGACCAGCAACCGACTAAAATCGTCCGGTAAGCGCTCCGCAATGTTCTTGAGACGCGCAAAAAAGGCCACAAACACTGCAACCAGAGCTATACTCCCGATAAAACCGAACTTCTCGGCGTAGATGGCGAAGATGGAGTCGTTGGCTGCCTCTGGCAAGTAGCCGTAGGCCTGGACGCTGCTGCCCAGGCCCAGCCCGATAATGCCGCCCGAACCAACCGCAATCATCGCCTGACATGCCTGGTAGCCCGTCGTCTGGCAGTTGGCTTCAGGGTTTAGGTAGGTTTGTAGTCGATCGCGGCGATACGGCGTTGCCGAGACAGCCAACACCAAGCCAATCCCAATAATGGCTGCAATCAGTAGAATGCGGCGCATGGGCAGCCCGGCCACAAAGGCCATCGTGGCCATCATAGCCACCATAACGCCCGTAGAGCCGAGATCGCTCTGAACACCAGCAATAACCACGCCAATCACGCCTAAGGCTATTAGAATCGGCTGCAGCGTAGCTTTACTATCGCTAATCAGCCCCTGTTTGATGCGCTCCGATAAAAAGCCAGCCAGCCACAGCATAACCGCAAATTTCACAATCTCTACCGATTGGAACGAAAAACTGCCGAGCCTGACCCAACGATGCGCCGGATACGCCGGATTAACCGGCAGCAGCAACGCCAGAAGCGTAGCCAGTCCGGCAACGACCAGCAACGGCTTGTAAGCCTGTTTCCACCACCTAAGCGGCACTTGTGAGGTAATCAAAAAAGCAACAATGCTGAGACCGATGGCGATCAACTGCTTATCGATATAATAAGCGCCCTTTACGTGGTTGGCAGTAGTCAGCGCCGGACTAATGGCATAAACCAAGATCAAGCCGGTGGCTAATAAAGCGGAGCATAAAATAAGCAGCCAATAATCTGGTCGATGTTTGCGGCCTAACGTCAGTGCCGATTCCCTAGTTGCTACGCGGCGGCGCGGTGGCACAGGTTTAGCCCTGCTTCCCCATCAGGAAAACAATTAAACCGAGTACGCCCGAAACCTGTCCTAAGATCCAGAAACGCATCGTAACTTTGGTTTCGGGCCAGCCAATAGCTTCGAAGTGATGATGGATTGGTGACGATAAAAACACCTTTTTGCCATTGCGCAGTTTGCGGGATAAACGATTGATGATAACTGAGCCTGTCTCCATAACGTACACCGCACCGATAATTGGCAGTACGTAGACAGTGTCGGTTTGCAACGCGATAACACCGAGCGCTGTGCCGAGGGCAAACGAACCAACATCACCCATCAGGAAGCGAGCCGGAAAGATGTTAAACCAAGTGTAGCTAAGAAGAGCGCCGATCACTGTCAAACAGAAACCTGCCAGTGCGAATTTATGGTCAACCACCGCGATAATCGCATAGGCCATAAACGACGACGTTAGGAGCCCACCGGCCAGACCATCGAGGCCATCGGTAATGTTAACCGAATTAGCCGTGGCAATCACTACGAGCCAGAAAAGCGCGATAGTCAGAATGCCGATGTGCAAATCGCCAATACCAGGTATGAACACCGTGTTCACGCCAAGCTTAGCGTAGAACCACCACCCCATAGCCAATACGACGATACTGTATAGGCCGAATTTAGCGCGAGCGCTCATGCCGGCCACGCCGCCGTTACTCTTGACGTTCATAGTATCGTCAACCAGGCCGATCGCCCCAGCAGCCAGCAGACCAGCAAGTGGCAGCCAGGTTTCACCCCTGTTTAGATTAGCAATAAGCGTGACGAGTGCAATGGCAGTTACAAAAATCAGGCCGGCCATGGTTGGGATGTTGCGCTTGTGTTTTTCGGCGTGCAGCTTCTGGTAAACGAGGGCTTTGCCACCCGACCAAGCATCGGTACGCTGGCGCTTCCACCACTGATGTTGGTAGGCAACCTTGGTGTAAATCGGCGTGATCAACATACTCAGCGCAAAGCTGAAAAATCCGAGTGACAACATGACAATCAGATTGTGAGCGGTGATGGCGAGAGTAAGTGTGTTCATAGGTGTTAGTGTTTGAGCTAGTACCAAGTATTATAGCATTTATTGCGCGTTTTTATTGTCGTTTTGGCGTAACGTAGGAGTCATTTATTAACATGTGGGCCAACTTACCGAAGATTGGCTGTGCAGCGGCAGTACCGGCATAGCCGCCATTCGTTGGCTTATCAACAAACACGACGATCACGTACTGCGCCTGGTCACCTCCGACGAAACCAGCGTAGGTACCATTAAACAAATTGTCATAGTAGCCACCACCGGGCTTAGAAATCTGCGCCGTGCCGGTTTTACCACCGACGCTGTAGGCGTTCTGGTCGAAGGCTGGCGAGAAATTATGTTTCTTCACGACGTATTCCATGAGTGGGATCATCGCCGCCGAAGTCTTGGCGCTGACCGCCCCGGCTTTCAAAACTTTCGGCTTGGTCGGCGTCGTGTTCCCATTGCCATCAACCGTCTTGTCGATCAGATGCGGTTGATAGTACGTGCCGCCGTTCACTACGGCCGACAGCGCGCCAGCAAACTGAATTGGTGTGGCAGTCATAGCCTGGCCAAACGTGGTGTTAGCGTAGGTCAAATCGATGCCTGCCCCGTTATCCTTCGGCTCCGGCACAAATCCCGGGTCTTCGTAGCCCTGCTCAATGCCCGTCTCCTTACCAAATCTGAAGTGATCAGCCATATAGCTATACCAAGCATTGCGAGCTTTGGTGTTGATCTCTCCCCCGCCCATCTGCATTAATTCCCAGGTAGCGCCGGTGTTCAAAGACAGATTCAGTATGTCGGCAATGCTGCGCGTACCTGATCCGCCATCCTCTTCGATATTGGTGATTTTAAACTCGTCGACTTTCCATGATGCCGGATCGTAATACGTCGTTGTCGGTCCAATTACACCCTGGTCAAGGGCCGCGGCCGTTGTGAGCGGCTTCATGATTGAGCCAATCTCGATCGGATGAGCTACCGCCGCATTACCAAAAACTTTGGCGTCTTCTACATCAAAATACTTGGCCGGGTCATAGGTAGGCAGATTTGCCAGGGCCTTCACAGCACCAGTGCGCGGGTCCATAATCAGCGCGCTGGCGCCACTGGCCTTGGTGTCCTTAACGCTTTGTTTTAGAATCGTCTCCATCTGCTGCTGCATCGCCAAATCGATCGTCAAAATAAGATCTTTGCCATTTTGGGGCGCAATCCGAATGTTATCTTTGCTGGCCGCCAGCGGCACACCGCTAACATCGGTAATCGCCTTCAGCTCGCCCGGCTTCCCTGTTAATTCCTTGTTGAGGGCCTGCTCTATACCGTACTTGCCTGTCCCGCTATCGTTCACAAAGCCCAGTACCTGCGATGCCAGCGTCGATTGCGGATAGGTCCGATAGTTTTGAGCTTGGGTGCCCAATCCAGGGTATTTGAGCTTGGCAATTTTATCTTTTTGCTCGGGAGTGAGCTTCTTGGCCAGTACAACGTAACGCGTTTTCTTGGTTTTGAGCTGCTTGGCATACTTCCCTGCATCACCACCAACAATCGGCACGATTTTAGCAGCCACGACATCGGCGTTTTTTATATAGACTGGATCGGCGTATAGCGTATACAGCTGCTGATTGAGCACGACGGGCAACACTTCACTGCCGTTATAGGCCTTGATGGTGCCTCGCGTAGCCGGGATTTCGTATTGTTTGAGCTGACCGCCCAGCGCCGCCGTTTTATAGTGGTCATACCGAATAACTTGCACATAAAACAGCCGGGCGCCAAAGATAGCAACCACCAATAACAACAACCCGTACCAGATACGGATCCGCAGGACTGCTTGCGTTACATTGTTTGTGTTTGTATTTGGCATTGCCATTAGCGCTTATTATATCATCGACGGGTTGTCCGTACACCAAACCCGCCGCCACCCGGATATTTTGCCCGGCACTCCCGGCACTTTGGTCGGCAATTTTACAGGGCACTTAGTTACTATATCGTTAACACATAGTAACTAAGTGCCCTTGTTTTTGGGCGAGCTGAAAGCACGCGCTTTTTGCCTTAACTTGTTCTAGTTTTGGACGGTAGCGGTAGGCGCAACAGAGACGAGACCCTTGGCGACGGTGCTGTCTTGGGTGCGGCTCAAAGCCTGTAGCCGAGCGGAGGCAACTTCAAGGTCATCGTGCTGCGTTTGGAGCTTGGTTTGTTGCTGCTGTAGGCCGTTAATCTGGTAGCCGTAGGCGTTGGTCTTGGTGACTTGCGTCAGGTAGAGTAAGCCGAGCAAACAAGCGAGGACAATAAGAATAATAGTGTTGCTCACTGGCCCGAGGACACGTGTTTGGGCGCGGAAGCTCACCGAGTTTTGATTGCGGCCACCGTAGCGGGTGCGATTGGTGGCGAGACTGCTGGAGTATGTCATATGTTTTGTTTCTTTTTATTTTTTGGTGGTTCAGCCCCGGCCGTGAAGCTAAGACTGAACCATTTGGACTTACTTAAACCACTTTGACGTGGATCTTGTAAGCGCGGGAGCTGCTTTTGACCTGGATAGGCATGCGTTTCCCTTTCTTTTTTATTTTTTCACTGCGGCTCGGAGTTTTGCACTCCGGGCTCGCGGATTAGTGACGATTTCCTCGGGAGTAGCGACGACGGGTCGTTTCGTCAGCAAACGCAGCTCAGCATCATAGCGTTCACCACTAGCTTCTTTCAGCGCCTGTTTGACCAAACGGTCTTCCAGACTATGAAAACTGATGATCGCAATGCGTCCACCAGGTGCTAATAGTTTGAGCCAGATCGGTAGTCCTTTCTCTAACATGCCCAGTTCGTCGTTAACGGCGATCCTGATGGCCTGAAAGGTCCGGGTTGCTGGGTGTACTCTGCTGTGTCCTGGCCATGCCCTTTTGGCAATCTCGGCCAGTTGATCGGTGCTCGTCAGCGGCCGCGCGTGGACTATGCCAGCAGCTATTTGACGGGCCTTAGGTTCTTCCCCATAGCGCTTCAGGATGTCGGTTAGTTTGTCGATACTATAGGTGTTAAGTATAATTTCGGCGGTCAATACCTGCTCCTGATCCATGCGCATATCGAGTGGCCCCGATCCTTGCAGCGAAAATCCGCGGCTATCCTCGTTAAGGTGCGGTGACGATACGCCCAAATCGGCCAAAATCATGTCAAAGCGCCGATCTTCAGCCAGTAATTGCTCGCTTGCGCTCAAGAAATCTTGCTGACGTAGATCTATGTCTGTTCCGTCAAATGTCTCTTTAAGCACTTTAATCGCGTTATTATCGCGATCAACTAATACTGTTGTTGTGAGGCTTCCAGTCCGTTCCGTAACTGCTTTAGCGTGCCCAGCATATCCGGCCGTCAAATCGAGGTATGATTCCCCTGCTTTCGGGTCCAAATACTGCAGAACTTCGTCGAGCAATACCGGTACGTGCTGTTTGTATGTGTTTTGGTGTTTGTTTTGGTGCATCTTGATCTTGTTTTTGTTTTTGCAAGGTCACCTAATCAGCAATCAACTTTTGTTTTTGTTTGTTCCGTTTTTGTTTTTGTGGTGGATCAGCGATTTGTACGAATACAGTTTGCCAATCCAAGTTTGAGAGACTTATGTGTGAGGTGGAGTTTTGGGAGGTGTTTTAAAAAGGTGCGAGATTTTTTTGAATGGTTTTCTAAAATTTTCCATTTTGTTGATTGCCGATTAGGTGGACTCGAACAGTCCTATCTAATAGGCGGTTTTTGCGGACGAATTGTTAAAGAACAGCGACCTTAGACTTTCGCGCCCTGTTTAGGCGTTTGGAGCCATGATTCGCCAGTAGCGGCCAACGCCGACTGCAACCACTTCTTTGCCGATACCGGCATAGTCGAGCAAATGCTGCTCAAGAGTGATTCGTCCTTGCTTGCCATCGGGCGATTGTTCGATCTTGCCCATCCGAAATTGGACGTTCAGATCTGCTATACGCTCGTCGAGAATATCGCCTTCCAGCCGTGGTTCGACCAAATTGTCCCACACATCTTTTGGATAGAGGTGTAGGTATTTGCCGAATCCGCGAGTAACAACTGCTCCGCTTGCAAACTTATCACGAAGTTCCGGCGGTATGGTTAACCGACGCTTATCGTCCAGCTTACGTTCGAAGTAGTCTACCGTGGCCATCGATACCCTTGTTTTACTACTTAGTGGTTTTTGTTTTGTGAGTGAAACGCTTGTTTTGTCGTTCCAACATTACCCACTAGCAAGAGTGTACTACCCACACTCACCCCCACGCAAGCTACAAATGCAAAAAATAGTGGTGTTTTTGACACCACTATTCCACAGACCCCCGTTTTGGCACAAAAATAGCGCTATATGGTGCTTGCTGCACTTCACATAGCGCTATTACTATAACTACTCAGCAAGGTGAGACTGAGGATTGACTAGCGGCTGCTCTGCTGGAGCTGGCAATTGCTGGGCCGCCGCATTAGGCACATCATGCGACTGCTCTTGAATGCTCCTCTGATACTTTGTGGTTGGGGAGTTATCTATTGCATAACCGAGTAATTCCCCGCCTCCCATAACTACTCCGACAGAGGCGACCGTCGCTACAGCGCGTCGACCAAAACGTCGTGCACCATTCCTGCGCAAAGTGACACCGTCAATAGCGTTAGGGTCAATGCCCTTTGCTTCAGCTTCTTTACGACCAGACTGTGAAAGGATTGCCTGTGCATAGTTTCTGTCAGATGATTCAATGTTTTTCATAATTTTATTGTACCTTTTATACTTAGTTTTGTCAAGTTTAAATCTTGCCTGTTCGACCTGGTGTACGCTGGGTAGCGCTGTAACTTGCGGAGTGAGGATGAACCTCTTCTTTGTCGCGGCGCTGGGGGTTTTCGTGCCCTGCGCTTTGATTTTCGGCTGCAAATACAAATGCTGGCTGGGCGTTAACCATTGCCTTTGAGTTGCTTGACTCGTGGGGCAGCTCAACCATGCCAAGCGTTGCTGCTAGGGTCATCATGACGAGTCCGGCGTGCTGGGCTGCTTCGCCGATGTTAAAGTTGTTGGTGGTTGTTTTGGTTGTTGTTTGCATTGTTTTTTGTTTTATTTGAACCTAAACAACATTGTAGCAAATATTATGTATTTTGTCAAGTTTATCCCATACCTTCTGGATCCCAGGTGATGCGTTCGCCGTCGCTCAGGCTGTTGAGGACTTTCATGTGGGCGTCGGACAGTTCGAAGTCGAAAATTTGGAGATTAGCCTCAATGTGCCTGGGGTTGGTTGAGCGCGGTAGCGGGACAGTGCCGTGCTGGATGCACCAGCGCAGAACGACCTGTTGCGGCGTTTTGCCCACTTCGCGGGCAATATTGTGGATTGCCTGGTGCGGTTCGCGTGCCATGCGGCTCAAGGGGCTGTAGGCCTCGACAACGATGCCCTGCCCCGCGCAATATATGAGCAATTCCCGTTGTTGCTCATATATAAAGGGATGGAACTCGACTTGGTTGACGGCCGGTACCATGTCGCTGCGCTCCTGGAGCTCCCGCAGGTGGTCAATGGTGTAGTTGCTGACGCCAGCATCCAGAATCAGGCCTTCTTCTTTGAGCTGCTTCATAGCATCCCAGCTAGGATGGCGGCGGGTGCTGGCTGGCCAGTGGATGAGGTAAAGATCGAGATAGTCTAGGCCAAGGTTTTGCAGAGAGGTGCGGCAGGCTTCAAGCGTGCGGTTATAGCCTTGGTCATCGTTCCAGAGTTTGGTGGTAACAAATACCTCTTCACGCGGGATGCCAGATTCTCGGATTGCTTCGCCAACACCTTGTTCATTGCCATATATTTTGGCGGTGTCGATGAGGCGGTAGCCAGCCTTGAGGGCGGCTAGCACGGCTTTCTTGGCGGCTTGATTTGGTTTAATTTCCCAGGTGCCAAAGCCGATTGGCGGTATGGTGCGACCGGTGTTAAGTACGGGCGGCTCGAGCATCAGACATCCACCACTACCGGTTGCCCGGTTTGGAGCTTTAGAAAAGTGATGCCCCGCTCGGCTAGCCTTGCTTCGAACAGAGCGTAGGTTTGCTCGCGGGCCTCATCACGCCAGTGCCAGTCGTGAATTGGCAGTACATAGCGTGGTTTCAGCTCCGCTGCCAGATTAAACGCTTTAATGGTGCTGCCCCAAGGAGCGGCAATTGGCAATGCCAAAATGGCTTTGGTTTCGGTAAAACTGTGGCTGTCGCCGGGATGCGTCAGCTTGTCGAGGTAGTGGACGCCAATCTGTTCTGGATGCGGGAACAAGGGCTCGACGCTTTCGTGCGGCGAATCAAAAAAGGTAATGCCCTCTGAGGCTTGGTTGGTGGCGGTAATACCTTCGGCTTCAAGGCGATCAACCACCTCGCTCGGGGCGGTGATTTGCACGTTTGGGAACTTGGAGTCCAGTATTCTGAGCAGGGTCATACTGAGGTGATCGCTATGTGCGTGGGTGATGATAATGTCGTCGAGGTAGGCCAGATTGGTGACGTCAAGAGCCTGTTCGCTCATGACGCCAGGGTCAAACAGCACGGTACGATTAACGGGCGCGGGCATTTCGACGAGCAAACACGAGTGAACAAACTTGGTGATTTTCATAGACATCCTTCCCGTGGGATGCCCTAAGTTATAGCATTAACAGTGTCGTATGGGCTGTGAAAAAACTGACTCAGTCGTTGACCTGACGGTGTTCGGGGTTATTTCTTTTTGCGATCGTGGTAGGCTAGCTGCTTGCGCATTTGGTCGAGGCGGATGATTTTTGGCTCGAAAACCTTGAGCAAGCTCGAGTACTGCCAGTTTGGCGTTAGGATGTGCGCCAGTTTGCCCTGCTCTTCCAGATATTCGGCGAGGCTGAAGAAGTCGCCGTCACCGCTGACGATAATGGCCTGTTCGTAGTTTGGCATTTCCTTCATGGCATACAGCACCAGTTCGGCATCGACATTGCCTTTAATGGTTGGCTTTTCGTGTTCTTTGGCGGGCTCATCTTTTTTTGCTTCTCTAGCTTCTTTATCGTCGGCTTTTTGCTCTTCGGTCTTAGGGCCCTTTTCGGCTCCATCGTAATTGTGGGAAATATCGACGGTCGGCTTAAGGACAATCAGGAAACCAAGCTCATACATGTACTCGTACAAAGCTTCGTTTTCGGCCATGTAACCGATGAACATGTAGGCGTGCGTAACACCGTGCTTGTCGGCGAGGTACTGACGGAACTTGCGCCAATCGAGCTTCCAGCCCATGCGCTGCGTGCCAAGATTTAAGTTTTGGCTGTCGATAAAAGCGTAAGCAATTGGTTTTTTAGCTTTTCTTCTCATATGATCGATACTTTAGGAGTAATTGGTTGTGATAATAAGTGGTCGTTTATATATAAAGGACTAGTTATATCTTAGCACTGTTTGCAAGAAACAGTCCTATTGGCGGTACATTGTGAGCCTGTATGTGGGTCGTTGGCTAATACGGATCAGGTGCCGGGCCTCGCTAATCAAAACAGAGAGCGCCGGCACGTAAACCAAAACGGCTAAACCGAGCGGGCTGCGCGCAAAATTCATCACGCTACCTAAGGCTGGCGCGACCGCCACAGCCCGACCGATTACCCTGCCCGGCGGAAATGGACGGTCTGGGGCGTGTAGCCTGTCGCCGGCAGTCGTCAGGAAACCAGTTTGCTTGCTGATGGCGATCAGGCGATGGGAAATGATCACTGCCGGATCGCGTGGGCTTTGGTAGCTAACGATATCGCCGACGTGGAGCTGGGCTGCCGAGATTGGCTCGACGACCAGAGCGTCGCCGGGGCCGAAGATTGGCGCCATGCTGGCGCTTTGGACGCTCATTAGGTGCTGACCGCGAAGGTGCAGGCTCACCAGGCCAACAGCAGCCGCAAGCAACAAACTGCTCAGCATGTAGGCTGCGGAGCGAGCGCCGAGGGCGAAGACGCGCCTGGTTGTTAGCGGCTGACTCATGGCTAGATTGCATCGCTAGTTGACGGCTAGGGCGCCAAAGTTAAAGTCAACATTGCTGAGCGTGGCGCTGGAACCCACAACAGCATCGGCATCCAGCGAAACCCGCAGCAAGTAGACGATAGATTGGTCTTGATTGAGACGGGTTCCAAGATTAAGTGCAATGCCTCCGGTCGTGTCAGCAGCGATTAGATCCTGCAGCAGGATATTTTGACTCGCACCACCAGCTATTGGCGTCAGCTGTACATGTACTTTGGTTAGATCAACGCCATCTGGGTTAGTGACGAGTCCTTTAACGCTGAGCTTAACCGCCAGCGGCGTCGTGCCGACGTTCTTCACGTATACCGGATAGCCATTGTTTGGCGATGACTGGCCGCCCGGAACTAAATTACCAAACACATAGCCATCCATGCTGCTACTGTAGGTGACGCCGTTGGGGCTGACTTGCAGGCTGGCGACTGCTGTTTGGATGATATTGCCCTTTAACACACCTGCTTGACTCTGGAGAGCGGCGAACGTAACGCCGCTCACAACAATGCTGACGGCTGCGACCACGGCGACTGCCCGTGCAAGCGCTTTCAAGTTTACGACTTGTTTCATGCGGGAGATCTCCTACTTAGATTAGTAGAGATCATCATGCGCCTGCAGCGTTTTAGGTGTCAAAAAAATGACCGTTTATTTTACGAAAGTTAATAATTATTTAAGATTTAAGCAGGATTTAAGACGTATGCTGCGCAACAATTTTGAGGATGTCATCACCGTAGCTATCAACTTTTTTAGGTCCAAAACCGGGTATGCCAAGCAGTTGCTGCTTGGTGGTTGGCGCAACAGTTGCTACAGCTTCCAGCGCGGCATTGTGCGCGATCATGTATGCCGCTACTTTGTCGGCCGTGGCGCGCTGGATGCGCCAGCGCTTTAACTTCTCGAGTAACTCTTCGTCTAGGTTTGGTGTAGCTTTTGGTGCGGCCGCGGCTTCATCTTCGACATCGTCGGTTATGCTAGATAACTGCTCTGAGTCTTGGCGCAAGTACACATCAAACTCATGAACCGCTGGGTGCATATTCATGGCCATATTATTCAAGCCCTTCAGGTACAAGCCGTCGATGCTACGAACGCGAGACAAAGCCACGTAGCCCATGCCTGGCGTAAATGCCCGGCTCAGATCAATCTCGGCGGCGTCTAAGCTCATGCCCTGGCTTTTATGAATCGTGATCGCCCAGGCTAAACGTAGTGGTAGCTGCGTAACTTCGGCGCGCGTCAGGCCATCTTCATTCAGGCTCCAGCTGTGTGGCTCAACGGTAATTAAGCGGTTATTGGTCAATCGCACTATCGGATTGCTGGCTTTATCGAAAGCGATCACTCGGCCGCGGCTGCCGTTCACAAAGCCTTCGCCAAAGTTGTTTGCGACGAACATAACTTCTGCGCCCACTTTGAGCTCTAACGTTTCAGGCGTTAGCAGACCCTTAAATAGCTGTTCGATTTTGGCTTTGGAGCCCTTGGTTTGCATAGCGTATGTCCTTGAGCGATCAGGGATGGCCGCCAAATGTTTTTGGTTGATGGTTTCCACGTCGACGTTATGCGAGTACAGACGCGTTACGACTTCGTCTTCGCCAGGAACCATGCCAATACGATTGGTGATGACTTCGCCACGATCTTCGTTGACGTCATCGTTACGCATGGCTTCCAGGAACTCTAGCAACTGATCGCTGCCCTGCTGACGGTGCTGCTCGGTAATGTAGCAGATCTGCGGACTCAGATCTGACCAAGCCTCAGACAAATGTACGAAGTCGACCGGTCCCTGGCCGCGGCTGACAGGCGGCAACTGGAATAAATCCCCGACCAAAACAACCTGCATGCCGCCAAATGGCAGTTCGCTGCCGCGCAGTATTTTAGCCAGCTGGTTGACCATGTTGAGGCGCTGGCCGTGCAGCATCGAAACTTCGTCAATGACCAGCACATCAACGCTGTTATAGCGTTTGATTAAGCGGTCGGCCGTGCCAAATCGCTCCAGATCTTCCGGTGATAAATAATCGATAATGCCGAGGCCCGACCACGAGTGAATCGTCGTACCGCCGAGGTGGCTAGCAGCAATGCCGGTGCTAGCAGTGACCGCGACGCGCTTGCCGGCACGTTCTGCGCGTTTAATGAACTGGTTTAACACATAGGTTTTACCAGCACCAGGCGCGCCCGTCAAAAAGACGTTCGCCCCACTCATCATTACCGCCAAAGCTTGTTTCTGTCGCATAGACTCCTACTGTATCAGCTTACTTGGCACGCACCAAAGTCTTATTTACCGGCGTGTTGCTTGCGAGCTTCGTTGGCCCAATGGTCGGCCAGTTCGTTGCCGGGATCGTTGTTGTGGCCGCGGACCCAGATGAGCTCGGCTTTGCTGGCCTTGTATAACGGGCAAACTTCTTGGACGATATCGAGGTTTTTGATAGGGCCACCTTTTTTCTTCCAGCCATTGGCTTCCCACGGTAGTGACCAAACAGTGATGACTTTGATCCAAAACTCACTATCAGAATAGATCTGGCAAGCTTCGCCATTGGCGTCTTTGAGCGCGGCAACGATTGCCAAGCCCTCCATGCGGATGTTGGTGGTCTCTGCCCCGCTCGGTTCGCCGCCCAAAACAGCCGGTTTCATGTCCTTGATAACCGCGAAGCCACCGGCACCAGGGTTTGGTTCGCAACTGCCATCGGTGTAGTAAATTATCATTACATCACTTCCTTGAGGAGCATGTTTTCTTCACTGCCCTCGTCGAGTTTGAGCAGCTTCTTTTTGACGATTTCGTAGCGTTGGCCGGTGAGCGCTGATTCGATGTAATCATCGTTAAGCAAGTTAACAAATTTGGTCAGATCTTTGGTATCCATAATGATGATCGAGCCGCCATCATCTTCCATCAGGTCGATGCCGAGCTCTTCGGAGTGGTCCATCAAAGCTTGTTGCTTCACGCCATACGGATTGATCTTTTGCAGTTTTTTGATGAGACTCTTTTTGTCTTTAACCAGCGTCTGCATGCTAACGCCCGCGTCGAATGTTAGTTTAAAATTGGCTTCAATCTCGGCGACTTTTTGCTGCGCAATATATGACTCTTTGGCGTCATAACCAAACAGCTGCTTGAGTTTGGTCTGGTTAAAAACGTAGAGGTCCTGGTCGAGCAATAACATCTGCGGCTCGGTTGGAATGCGCACCGCGGCATCGGCGTCAAAGGCCATGAACTTACCACCGCGAACCATCCAGCCCTGCTTTCCTTTCATAATTTGTGATTGCGGCAGCACTTTGAAAACATAGAATGGCTTGTCGATTTTGTCGTGCGTCACGCGGGCCATGATGCCCTTGATGCGTTTGAAGTCGTGTTCTTCTTCGACGAATAGTTCAATTTCGTGCTCCTGCGTTTCGAGCCAGTTGAGCACTTCCTTGGCCTTATCGACGTTCGGCAACTGCGTGCGCTGCAGAACTTTCTTTTCTTCTTCGGCTTCTTCAAAGCCGCGGACAACCAGCCCTTCAGCCGCGCCTTCCAGCACGTACTCCAAAATCTGATCAATAAAGATTGGCTCCAGTTGCCTGTCGAGTTCCTTAGCCATGTTCGTTCGATAAACGACGTAATTTTTGTTAATCAAAAACAGCTCAATCTTGAGCTCGTCCTTAAACTGCACCAGGTTGTTTGCCCAGGCAAAAACATCGGTTTCTTTGTAGTTCGCAAGCTCAGCCTTTTCGGCGCCCAAAATATCTTCGGGCTGTTCTTGCCTGGTCAGCACTGCTGGCGCAGCCGGAGCCTCTGGTACGGTGTGTGTTTCTTCAGTCATGTCGGTTTATTTTAGACTACTTAGCTGTAAAATACTGCTGTAAAATATTAGTAGCTAACACCATGGAATTTTCAAGAGTGATTTAG
>JAQBRQ010000002.1 GCA_028286385.1 Candidatus Saccharimonadota bacterium | reverse complement strand
AACTGGCAAATTCGCCAGGCTAAAGTCACCAACTAGGCCTCTCTTTATTGCAAGAAGCTTTTCCTGGCCGTACTGTGGCAAGCATAGTTAATGTCGAGATCTTTTCCTGGCTGATCTTTGTGTAGTATGTATTGCACAAACCATAGTGAGCCGCCAGTAAAGCTGTGGTCACAATTTTGGAGTGCGGTGTACTCGTTGTTGGGCGCTTCAACGCCGAGCGCTAGCCAGCTTGGGTGATTATTCTGCCAATCGCCCGTAACCACATCCCAGGAGGACGGATTTGAGTAAAAGCCGACAGTTATGTTGCCATAGCCAAGTGCCGTCATCATACCCTTAAGATACTCCACGTTTAGGTCAGTATTCCCAGACCATTTATTGCCGGTGTTGTCGCCGCTACTGTCTTTTTCGACATCTATCCACCACTGTCCAGCATAGAGCTTATTGTCAATTTTATTAGCATAGGCAATGCTATACAGCGCGTCGCTGACGCCTTTATTGTAAGCCCAGCACGATGCCACATTGCTTGTGCAGGCGGCGTTCTTTGGCATATAGCGTTTGCCGCTATATGCAGTGTTTACGTACAGTGCATAGTTATCCATGCGTTGTACTTGCTTCCTCATGCAGGGGTTGTGAGTGCGCGGTCTGCCGTTATTAACGCCCACTAGGCCTTGCTCGGCAGTAATTTTACGACCGCACTGCGGCCAAGATACGTCAACAATTCGTGTATATTTGGTGCTTGCGTGACTGGCCACGAGCATATAAGTACCAATTGCCGCTACACTGACAATTGTTAACACGAGGGCTATAAGATGAGTGAAACCGCGGCTATTCATAATTTTCATAATTCTTGTTTTTTGTTGGTATAAAACGCATTATCGGCTAGCGTTGTAAATCCGTCAAGCGTACTTACCCAGGTAGTCTTGCGTCCTGGGTCCAAAACAGATACCATATGATGGTCCTAAACTGTGCGGATGTGGCGGAATTGGTAGACGCGCTAGCTTCAGGAGTTAGTGAGCTTTTGCTCGTGGAGGTTCAAGTCCTCTCATCCGCACCAAATAAAAAGACCTAGAACTAGCTAGGTCTTTTTATTTGGCATGAGTGGCCTTGGAGCTCCGTACCCGAAGGGTGGAGGTTCGTGGAGCAGAAGCTCTCGCAGGAGTTTACTCCGAGAAAGCTGCTGCGGATAAAGGGCGAAGCCCGCTAGTCCTCGTTTTCACTAACTATTTATTGAACGCTTCCAGTCTGTGTCGTGTCAGTAGAGACAGTTTTAGCCTGTACCTTATTGACGACGAAGTAAACTTTTTGAATTTCGTCGTTGTTTAAGTTAAATTCTTTAGTTGTACTTCCGGCTGGGGTGTAACCTTTTCGCCCCAAAAGTGTAACTTTGTACTTACCGGTATCACAGCCCAGGAAGTGGACAGTACCTTTAACAAAGACTTTTGTGCCGTCTTTTTTTAAGATTTCTTGCATAGAGTTGGTTTTAGACGTCTGGCTCTTTTTGTTATCGCAATTCTCTTTACCGCCGATGCGCTCAACCTTAATGCTGACTGAACCAATGCGGTGATCTTTACCGCCCTTTTTGTCGATTTCAGGATCATTAACATAGGTAGTGATGATGATGTCGCCAGCTGGCTTAGCCGTTGGTGCGGCCGGTATGCTGCTAACGACTTGAGCTGTCTCTGTTGGAGGCTCGTTGCTGGTAGGGCTCAGAGGGATTTTCGCCGTCTCCCCGTTCGCACTATCTTTGTGCCGCGCTTTAGACTGCTGAGCTATCTGAGAGCAGCCGGCTCTTTGCTTATCTCCGCTACAGCTTGAAGTTGGTGTTGAGGCTGTTGAAGTCTTTTTTGGAGCACTAGAAGTAGAGCATTCACCCCTCAGATTCTTGTAGTATGCAGTACCCGAACTGATATCACTTGCTGAGCAGGGTGTAGCCGCGTGGCTGGCTACGAGCATGTAGGTGCCAATAATACCGACTAGCACAACTATAGCGAGTGGGGCAATAAGGTGCGCAATACCACCGGCGTTGAGGCCACGGAGTTTTATGTGTCTGATTTTCATCAATTGTCCTAATTATATTTAGTTATTTCTGTTTTTATGGTATATGTTACTGTCCCAATCGTAAGCAGAATAATAACCATTGTCAACGGCTTATTGTGGGTAACTGATTAACCCCTAGCTAATCGTAGTTGACAAGTATAAGCGGAATGAGTATATTTTGGGTATTGATTACAACAAAAAATAAAATAAAATAGGAAACATTTACTATGAATCTACCGACAACCCTCCGTATGAAAGCGCTGAATGCAAAAGGGATTGCGCATTTTGTTGCACCGCTAGTGATCGTATTGCTTGTTGGTGTTATTGGCACCTACATGCTAGTTGCCAGTCATGCTGCCACGCGCACGGTTGATAATGGTGTGAAGCCTGTTACTAAGCCCAAAAATGGTGTCCTAGTTGTCTACAGCGAAGAGGGCCGCTACGATTCAGTCAAGATCGTCCTAACTGGCGCTGATGCCAAGACTCACAAGTGTGGCGGTTTGTTCAATACGAGCGTTGCCAGCGTGACCAAGAAGCTCCCGACTACGAAGCAGGCCGATGGCAAATTAGCGCCACTGAGCATTAAGTGTTCAGCGATTGGCGGCTACGGAAACTACCATGTTTACTTCGGTAAAAACAAGAAATTCACCGGCCAAAACACTACGATTGACGTCGATGAAGGCTTCTGTACACTCGTTCATTCTGATGCCGCGAAGACACGGAAAATTGCAGCTGATGCCGCTGGCAACTGTCCTGGTTCCGAGACCGAACCCGATGCTGCAACCAAAATTGACGTGGTTATGAAAACGCTACCAAAGCTGAGCGGCGATAAGAAGAGTATCCTGGGATTCGTACAAGTTTCATCGGCTACTGAGGACCTAACCATGCTGCAGTGCACCGGTCAAGTACTTGTTGGCTACACCTCTACTACCACAGGCCTTAAAGTTAATGCTAGCTACTCACTGAGATACGTTAAGCCAAAGACAGGCAATAGTTACTGCGTAGCGCAGATCTACAAGCTCGAAAAGCCCCTTGCTGCGGGTGAATACAATGTGAATGGCTACCTGGGCGGTACAGCCTACTTCAACGAAGCCATGAATACCGCACGGATCACGATTCCTAAGACACAATAAACGTAAGCTTGAAGGCTCCGGACTCCAGATGTGCTATCATAGCACTAAGAAGATATGCGTAATTCTGAGGGAAATATACATCGGTCATGAGTAAAGTCGCACACTATTTACAAGAGCATTTAGTTGGTGAGGTAATGACTAGCACGGACGCCCGTCGCTACTTCGCAACCGATGCTAGCATTCTGCAGCAGGCTCCGGCGCTAATCGCCTATCCGAGGAACGAGAACGATGTTCGTAAAACGGCTCGCTTCACCTGGCAGCTGGCAGAACGTGGCCGAATCATACCGATTACTGCTCGTGGTGCTGGCACCGATCAAGCTGGCGGAGCCCTCGGATCCGGTATCATGCTGGTATTCCCAGCCCATATGAACCGGATTCTAGAGCTCGACACCAAGGCTAATACCGTAACGATTGAGCCGGGCATCAATTATGGCAAGCTTCAGCAGGCCCTGCATACCCATGGTCGGTTTATGCCGCCATATCCGGCGTCGGTCGAGTACTCTACGGTCGGTGGTGCTATAGCCAACAACGCTTCGGGCGAAAAGTCTGTCAAGTATGGCGACACTCGCGCCTACGTACAGAGTTTGCGTGTTGTTTTGGCAAACGGCGAGGTCATTGAGACCGGTCGTATTAGTAAGCGCGAGTTAAGTAAAAAGCTTGGTTTAGCGACCTTTGAGGGCGAAATCTATCGTTCGGTCGATACTCTATTGGAAGAACAGCGGATAATTTTCGATAAGATCCCGCGCAATGTCCTCAAAAACAATGCCGGTTATTACCTGGGCGATGTTAAGCGTCGCGATGGATCATTCGATTTAACCCCACTGATTGTGGGCAGCCAGGGCACACTCGGGATTGTAACTGAGGCAGTTTTAACAACCGAAACATACAATCCTCAAACTACGTTGATGCTAGCTAGTTTTGACAGTTTTGAGCAGTTGCAAAATGCGGTACTTGAGCTGCGTAATTTGTCTGAGCTGCCAAGCGCCATCGAGCTAATTGACGGTAACGTTTTGCAACAGGTTCACAACCTGAATCCTAATCAACTTAAAGAAGTCATGCCGGCGCCATTCCCAACCGCTATTTTGCTCGTAGAGTTTGATAGCTCCGAACGTCATATCAAAAAACTTACCAAACGCGCCGATAAAATCTTCGAAAAGTATGCCACCAGCTTACAGACGTCCACTGACCCCGAGCAACAACAGCAATTTTGGAAGCTCCGTCATGCCACCGGTTCATTGCTTAGCCATAACGAAGGCTTGAAGCGGGCTATACCGCTCATCGATGACGCCGCTGTACCTGTCGAAAAGTTACGTGCTTACATTGAGGGCGTATACGCGCTACTCGAAGCTAATGGCCTGCAGGCAGCTGTTTGGGGCCACGCTGGTGACGGCGCTCTCCATGTCCAGCCACGCTTTAATCTAGCCCAAGTTGGCGATCGTCAAAAAGCCTTCAAAGTATTTAACGAATACCACAAACTCGTCCTTAGCTTAGGCGGCACAATTAGTTCCGGCAATGGTGACGGCCGCCTGCGCACGCCATACCTTCAGGCTCAAATCGGCGCCGAAGCCTACGCGCTGCTGCACAAAGTTAAGCAAATCTTCGACCCATATGGCACGCTCAATCCGGGCGTTAAATTCGGCACATCGCTTGAGGACATTAAATCTTCGCTGCGCACTGATTATGGCCTTGAGCATCTTTACGATCATTTGCCGCGCAGCTAGCCAGCAACTTCCTTGACAATATGCTTAAGCTTACTTTAAGCTGTCGATAGATCATAAAAATTTAAAATCAGTATAAAATCATGAAACTTTCCTCCCTGAGCGCCGTACGCTTAAATAGTAAGGGCATCGCTCATTACATGATTCCGATGCTCATTGTACTGTTGGTGGGTATCGGCGGCGCTTACTCGCTCGTCGCCAGCCACGCAGATTCCCTTACGCCAGCACAGAAGTCCGCGTTGGCTCAAAAGAAAAAGGCTGCCGCACGTAAGGGCAACCACGGCACCGTTATTGTATATGCACAGCGCCAAATGATTAATTCTAAGGGCAAAAAAGTTATGACCCGTGCCGCAGGTGTGCGGGTTGAGCTACTCAGTACTGCCATCAAGGCTCGCTGCCGTGATGCCGCCAAAGTGTATAAGCCAAGAGCTGGTGTGGTGTTTTCTGCGAAAACCTCTGCTAATGATAAAATCGCCGCTCATAAGCCAAATATCGGTACATTCACGGCGGACAGCTGTAGCACAGGCAAATATCTGATCAGACCGGTCCTGGACGCGAACTACCAGATTGTAAAGGCTCCTGCAACAATGCTTGTGCGGAAAGGTAAGACGACTAAAGTAGTGATTACCATAGTTAAAAAGACTAGCCCGACATTGACAGGTGTTGCTGCTTCGGGCTCACAACAGGCGCAAGGCGCTCCAGGAAATGTCTCAACAGATCCTGATAGCGAAATCTATGATGATCCCGGCGCGCCACAGTCGGAAGACGACCCATCCGTCGATGAAGATGCCTCATATGATCTGGAGTCTGAAGAGGGCGTTGACCCGGGGTATCCTGACGACTCCATAGATATCCCTTACGGGGATCAAGCACGATAGTACTTGACAGAAGGTGTATAATATACTATTGTAACATATATTGTCAATAGGACTTGAGTTTTAAGCCTAAAACAGATAAGATGTGATGGTTGAAAACCGTATGCGGACGTGGCGGAATTGGTAGACGCGCTACCTTGAGGTGGTAGTGGGAGTAATCCTGTGGAGGTTCAAGTCCTCTCGTCCGCACCACGCACGAATAAGTAAGGGTGATTAGCTCAGTTGGCTAGAGCATCTCGTTTACACCGAGAGGGTCGGGGGTTCGAATCCCTCATCACCCACCAAATAAAGAGTCCTGCGCAAGCAGGGCTTTTTATTTGGTGGAAGAAGCGAAGCGCGAACCCCCGAAGAGCGAGCAAAGCGAGCGCGGGGTTCGGTGCAGCGAAGCCGTAGGCCACATCCCCTCATCATATTTATTAATTAAGAGGGTGCGTCAACCGCCACAAAGCCGAGGGCTCAGCAGCAACAGTTTTGAGCTCAACCGCGATCGATTGTTGATTTGTAAGCACAGATTCGGGAATAGTCACGCTGCCAGCAGTCAGACCAGGTGAGCTGCTTGCATCCTTTGAGGCTAGTGGCTGCAAGCGCATTTGAGCAAGTACCGGTGGGCCTTTCCAACCGACAAGCTTCAGGTCTTTGGCGGCAACAGCCGCCACGCTACCACCCTGCGGCAACTGGTACCGGCCGAGTATATCGCCAGCCTTCACCAGCTGGACAGTCGCAAAGTTTACTTGAGCGCTTTTGATTAGCGTTAGGCTATCTTTTAGCGCGCCAAACAGATTCGGCGAACCGGCAACGGCAGTAATAATGGTGATTGGTTTGCTGTTTATGGTGATGCGTGAAGCCGACATAAAGACGCCGCCAGCTTCATCGGTGTTGCCGGTCTTGATGCCGATAATGTTATTAGTACCAAGCAGGGAATTGACGTTTTTAATAGAGCTAGTTAGTGGGATGCCGGCGGCAGTGCTTTGGCCAACAACTTCAGCAAGTACGGTGTGTTGCATCGCCAGCTTACCGAGTTTGACCAGGTCTTCGGCCGTGCTAGTGGTGCTTGGCGATAAGCCGCTGGCGTCGCTGCCAACGTGTGTATTTGTGAGCCCGTGGGCAGCAAGATAGGCGTTGGCAGCATCTGCATAGGCGGGTAGTGAGCCGTAGGCCCAAATTGCCATGGTGTCGGCGATGTTATTGGCAGAAGGCAGCATGATGGCTTGCATCATTTGATATTCACTAATCTGCTCGCCGGCTACAACTGGCAACAGCGAGCCATCGATAGCTTTATAATTTTCGTAGAGCGCGACGTCGGCGGGTGTTAGCGTTATAACCGACCCTTGCTCACCTTGTTTGAGTGGTTTTTTCTCTAGAACCACTAGGGCCGTAATCACTTTTGCCGTGCTGGCAATCGGTACTGGCGTCTGCTTGCCATACAATGCAGAAATGTCAGTTCCAAGAATCCCAACGGCTGACTGGCCGGCAACCGGCCATGAGAGCGTCGCGGGAGCGGTATCCATTCGAACAGTGCTGGAACGCGGAATTGGGTTCAGCGCAGCCAGTGGTCGCAGGAGTACCCAGCTGCTGTAGCCACTAATTACCACCAAGACAAAGAAGAGGTAGAGGGGTCGTCGTGCCCGGCGTCGTTTTTGAGTTTTCATCTTCTTTATATGATACACGGCTGGGCCCATCGGTGATATACTTATAAACAGTAACCTAAAGGAGAATCATCCAATGACCGTCGCTATTATCGTTATCGTCGTCCTCGTACTTATCGTCATTATCAGCGCTGCAATGTATAACGGCCTTGTCCGCCTCAACCAACAATCAATCGAAGCTTGGAGCGACATCACCGTTCAGCTTAAGCGCCGCTACGATTTGATCCCAAATCTGGTCAATACCGTTAAGGGTTATGCTGCGCACGAGTCCGGCGTCTTCAAGCAAGTAACCGAAGCCCGCGCCAATGCTATCAGCGCCCAAGGTGTTGCCGAAACTGCTAAAGCCGAAGGCGATTTCCAGCAGACCATGAAGAGCTTATTCGCCGTCGCTGAAGCCTACCCAGACCTTAAGGCTTCACAGAACTTCCAGGAGCTGCAAAATGAGATCACCGATACCGAAGATAAGATTCAGGCTTCACGCCGTTTCTACAATGGCGTTGTGCGCGACTTTAATACCAAGCGCTCGGTATTCCCGACCCATATTTTTGCCAATATGCTTGGCTTCAAGCAAGACAAAGAGTTCTTCGAACTCGACGAGGCACAAACTGCCGCCGTCCAGAATCCTGTAGAAGTAAAATTCTAATCAGAGGTTCGCATGTATAGCAATATAGCCGCCAATAAACGCAAGACCGTCATAATTATGGCGGTATTCTTGGCGTTTGTCGCGGGACTGCTTTGGGTTTTCAGTAAGGTCTATGCTGGTGGAAGCACCGGAGTATTTTATGGCGGCGTGATTGGCGCGGCACTGTACACGCTTTTTACCTACTATGCTGGTTCCAAGATGGCCTTGGCAATCAACGGTGCCAAAGAAATCCAAAAACGTGATGATCCTCGCCTGTGGCGGATCGTCGAAAACCTGAGTATAACCAATGGTATGCCGATGCCAAAGGTGTACATTATGGATGATCCAGCCCCGAACGCCTTTGCCACTGGACGCGATCCAAAACACTCTGCCGTTTGTGCGACCACCGGCATTCTGCAACTTCTCGACGACAACGAACTCGAAGGGGTGATGGCACACGAAATGGGACACGTTAAGAATTATGATATTCGCGTTAGCATGGTAGCTTTTGCGTTAACGGCCGTCATCTCATTGCTGGCCGACATTATGCTGCGCATGACATGGTTCCGCGATGATGACCGAGAAACGAATCAGATGGCCTTAATTATTGGCATCATCGCGGCCATCTTGGCTCCGTTGGTTGCCACCATGATTCAACTTGCAATATCACGACAGCGTGAATATTTGGCTGATGCCACCGGCGCTCTAACAACACGCTACCCAGAAGCCTTAGCCAGTGCGCTCGAAAAAATTAGCGGGACTAAGACAGTCGCTCGCCACCAGAACAGCTCTACGGCGCACTTATTTTTCGTGAACCCGCTCAAAGGCAATAGTCTGGCAAGTTTGTTTAGTACCCATCCACCAATTGAAGAACGTATTGCTCGCTTACGCGCCATGGGTGGGCACGCCTAGGATTTGTTATGGCAAAAAAACCAGCTGCCGCCAAACCACGACGCATCGTTAAGTTGCCTAATGTTTGGCTGCTTACCAAAAAAGCTACGCTTACGCTCTGGGAACACAAGCGCTTGTTCGTCGCCATCACGCTTATTTATGGCTTGCTCAACCTGGTGCTGGTGCAAGGTCTGGCAAGCGGTACCGACGTCGGTAGCCTCAAAGATCAACTCAGCAGTGTCTTTACGGGCAATTTTGGAGCAATTGCCTCCAGCCTGAGCATTTTTGCAGTCCTCGTCGGCTCGTCCGGTAACGGTTCAAGCCAAACGGCTGGTGCCTATCAGTTATTTATAGCGCTCATTACTAGCTTGGCGATTATTTGGGCGCTGCGCCAGGTGCTGCTCGGTAACAAGTTGCGAGCTCGTGACGCTTACTACCGCGGCATGTATCCGTTGGTGCCGTTTATCCTGGTGCTGTTGATCGTCGGCTTGCAACTCATTCCGCTGATTGTCGGCTCATCTTTATATAGCATTGTGATTAGCAATGGTATTGCTGTGTACTTTGTTGAGAAACTTATGTGGGCCGTGGCGTTTGGCTTGCTGGGGCTACTCAGCGCGTACATGCTCAGCTCATCACTGTTTGCGCTCTACATCGTCACGCTACCTGACATGACACCAATGAAAGCCCTGCGTTCAGCCCGCGAGCTGGTGCGTCACCGGCGCTGGACAGTGCTTCGTAAGGTGCTTTGCTTGCCAGTGATTTTGCTTGTCGCGGCCGCCCTGATTATGGTGCCAATTATTATTGTCCTGACGCCACTCGCTCAGTGGATCTTTTTCTTGCTGACGATGTTCTCGCTGGCCGCCGTTCATGCCTATATGTACACGCTGTACCGGGAGCTACTCAATGAATAAGCAGCAGGCCAGTGAACGAATCATCAAGCTACGCGAATTGATTAATGACTATCGCTACCACTACCACGTGCTCGACGAGTCACTGATGAGTGAGGCCGCCGCCGATAGTCTAAAGCACGAACTAACACAGCTGGAAGCTGAATATCCTGAATTAATTACGCCCGATTCGCCGTCGCAACGTGTGGCCGGCGCGCCGCTCGCTGGCTTTACGCAGGTCGAACACAGCACAAGAATGCTGAGCCTCAATGATGTATTCGACGAAGCAGAAGTCATGGCCTGGCGCAATCGCATCATTAAGTTATTACCGGAAAACGCCAAAATAGAGTATTTTACCGACATTAAAATGGACGGATTAGCCTGCGCCTTAGTCTACGAAGATGGTCAGTTAGTTCGTGGCATCACACGTGGCGATGGGTTTGTTGGTGAAGATGTTACGGCCAATATCCGAACGATTGATTCGGTGCCGCTCAAGTTACGTAAGGGCAAGGATGTCGAGAAATTCCTGAAGGGCCGAACCGAAGTCCGTGGCGAAATCGTCATGTATAAAGCTGATTTTGCCAAACTCAACGAAGCCCGCGTCAAAGAGGGTAAGCCGTTGTTTGCCAATCCGCGCAATACGGCTGCCGGCACTATTCGCCAGCTCGATCCTGGGTTGGTCGCTAATCGTCCGCTTCATTTTAGAGCCTATGATCTGCAGCGTGATGATCCGAGTGATGTGCCAACCTACGCCTACGCCTACCAAGCTATGCGCGCACTCGGCTTCCTGGCGAATAACGACGCGACGGTGCTACCTGATGTTAAGGAATTGATGGCCTTTGCCGATCAATGGGAAACAAAGCGCCAGGACCTGCCGTTTAACACCGATGGCCTAGTCGTTAAGGTCAACGACCGTCAGTTGTATCGCCGTCTTGGCGTAGTTGGCAAGGCGCCCCGCGGCGCCATTGCCATCAAGTATGCTGCCGAACAAGCGACAACCAAAGTCAAAGACATCTTTATATCGATTGGCCGCACCGGCGCCGCTACCCCTGTTGCCATGCTCGAGCCGGTCGTGATAGCTGGCAGTACGGTACAAATGGCGACACTTCACAATGAAGGCGAGGTACAACGTAAAGATATTCGAATAGGCGACACCGTTATCGTGCATAAGGCAGGTGATATTATTCCAGAAGTCATCGAGCCACTCGTTAAATTGCGTGATGGATCGGAAAAACCGTTTCAGATGCCGACCCATTGCCCAGATTGCAATACTAAACTTGTTAAGTATAAAACCGAAGATGCAGTGTGGCGTTGCCCAAACGATGCCTGTCCGTCACGTGCCTGGAAGCGCATCGAACACTTCGCCAGCAAGGGGGCATTGGACATTGAAGGCCTCGGCGAAAAGAATGTTATTGCGTTGATTAATGCTGAACTTGTTAAGGATCCGGCAGACATTTATACACTAACACCGGCCGATCTACTCAAGCTTGACCGATTTGCCGAAATTTCCGCTAATAAGTTAGTTGCCTCTATTCAGGCCAAAAAACAGCCGCCCCTCGGTCGTTTTGTCTACGGATTAGGCATTCGTCAGGTCGGGACCCAGACCGCTGTTGATTTGGCTAACCACTTCCGTACACTCGAAGCGATTGCCGCGGCAACGATTGATGGGCTCTCCGAAATAGAGGGCATCGGTGAGGTAGTGGCTGAATCAGTCGTAGAATGGTTCAGTGAGCCGATCAATCAACAGCTGCTCCAGAAATTTAAAACGCTGGAGGTGCAACCGCAGCCTGTTAAGCATGTTGGCGGTAAGTTAAGTGGTCAGCGTTTTGTGGTAACCGGCAGCTTGGATAGCATGGGCCGGGAAGAAGCCGGTGAACGCATCCGGGCCCTCGGCGGTACGTTCCAAAGCTCAATTGGCAAAGACACCGACTACCTGGTTGTTGGTGCCAATGTAGGCGCCGCCAAGCTAGCTAAAGCGGCCAAGCTCGGCACCAAGCAACTCACCGAAGCTGAATTCCTGGAGATGATAGCGTGACAAAGCGAGCAGGAACCCAGTTTAACTGTTTTTCGCCGCCTATAATGGTGGCAACACTTGTCATTGAAGCCTTGCTGGCCATCTACACCGTCTGGCGTTACAAAATGACGGTGCTAGTGCGCTTGATCACGGCAGCACTTTTGGCACTCGGCATTTTTCAGTTAGCGGAGTACTTTGTGTGCACCGGCTACGGTTTTCCGGCGGAGCAATGGTCACGGGTTGGATTCGCGGCAATCACCACCCTGCCGGCGCTCGGCACGCATATCCTGCATCAATTAGCCGGTAAGCCTGGTCGCCGAATGGTGGCTGCGGCCTACGCCATGATGGCCGGCTTCATTATTTTCTTTATGACCTATACTACAGCGTTTATCGGGCATCAGTGCACTGGCAATTATGTGATTTTCCAGATTGGAAATGGGCCAGCAGTTGTCTACGGTTTGTACTACTACGGCTGGATACTCACGGGGATAGTGCTGGGCGTGCGCTGGGCAAACCAATTCAAAGAGCAGGGCAAAGCGATGCGCAAAAAGCTCGAAACCGTCCGAGCGCTCATTATTGGCTACTTGGTATTCTTGGTGCCGACAGCGATTGCCAACACGGTTGTGCCATCGAGTCGAGATGGCATCCCGAGTATTATGTGTGGTTTTGCGGTACTATTTGCGCTTATCCTAGCCCTTTATGTGCTGCCTCGTGCGGCCAAGCGGAAAAAATAGCCCCAGCGTGTATACTAGATATAAATAAGCATAAACGGTACCACTATGCCACCCGAGGAGTCACCACAGCGACCAGCACCTGGTCAATCACCTTATCCACGTCGCCGCATGTCGATCGACGGCATGACGTCACGTCCGATCCAGCGCCCTGATTACATCGGTCGTGATGCTACACGGCCAATGGCAGTTCCACAACCACAGCCTGAGGTACAGCCGATGGTATCAACGCCTGAACCATCAACGCCTGAGCCGGTTTTAGCAGCACCAGCCCCCTTGCCGAATCTGCCAGAATCAGAACGATTCGCCCCGCCGAAGCCTGTTCGCAAGCGCCGAAAGCTTCCAAAACTCCCTAGGTTTCCAAAGTTTCGAAAGCCTGTCATATCTGGCCGCGCCATCAAGATTATCCTTATAATTCTGGCCGTTTCTGTGGTGCTTGGCGGTCTGTACGCGTTAATGCGTTACCAGGCTTATCGCAATAACCCTGACACGGTGTTTAAGGACGCTTTGCAGGCAAGTTTATCGACTACCAAATTTCAGTCCGAAACTATGCCTGACACCACATCCAGCAAGGTAAGCTATGACTTGAGCGCGCCGACTAATCCTATGGTTAGTTCGGAGGCAACAATTCAACTAAGCGGCACTAGCTACGATGTTAACGGCTACGGAACAGCTAAAAACACCTATGTAAGCTACCGCTCGCTGCCAAAGACCGTGTCGCCGTCGTTATCGTCAGTTGTCCAAAATGCTTGGGTAGGGGTACGTATTAATGGAGCATTGCCGGCCGGCGTACCAACCGCATTAGCCGGTGCCGGGGACCCGCGAAATCTGGCGTATGGACCAGTATTTTTTGCCAACATCGCCCCAAAAATCCGCAAACAGCAGGTTCAATATATGATCGCGAAAAAGGTGTATGACTACAAGGTCGAGAAGGTTACTCAAACTAAAATAGGCGACACCAAAGTCTTCGTCTTTGCGGCACAACCGAATGTTAGCTATTTGAAGATTGCCAATCAGAGTGCTGCTTTTAGCGCGGGACTAACGCCCGCTGACATTCAGGATGCTGTTAACGCGCTCGACAACCTCAAGGGCGCTACCATGAAGCTGTACATTGCCAAATCTAATCATCAGCTGGTTCGAACCGAGATAACTAAAGATAATCGGACTGTCAGCACCACCTATAGCTATGACAGCAACCTGGCGTTACCAACAGAACCACAAACCAAACTTGGCTGGCCAGATTTTGCGAGCTACCAGTTCCAGATTGAGGCGCAAGCAGCAACCAAGCAGCCGGCCGCTCAACTAGATAGCACACGAAAGGCTCAGCTAGACAGTCTGCACAGCTATTTGGCAACCTACTTTGCACAAAATGAGTCCTACCCATCGCTTGCAAACGTGAACGACCAGGCCTGGGTCGCCGGCAATCTGAATGGCATTGATCCGGATGTGATGCGCGATCCTTTGGCGTCGAGCTTAACGCTGCTTGCCGCACCGAAGGCAGCCGTACTCGCCTATCAGCCACTCCCACCCAGCGGCAAAGGTGCCTGCGACAACACGGTGGCCAACCCGTGCGTTCATTATAAGTTGATTGCGACGCTCAGTAATAATCAGCAGTACATCGTTCAAGACCCTTGACAAGCTGTTCAAATTGGTTATGATTAGAACAGATCGTGCGCAACAAAGCGGCGCGTGAAACAAAAAGATCAAAACAAAAAAAGTATCTATCACCCGCCGCCGGGTGGGCGCGCACGACCCCGGATAACGGCCGAGCCCAAAAAGCTCGGCCGTTGCCATGTATAATGGTCAATAAGGACAGTTCTTATGATTAAATATTTTTACAAAAGCCTTCGCGGCGATACGCTCCAAGAGCTGGCTAACCCCCAGCGCGGCACCTGGGTCCATGCAGAGGCTCCTAACGAAGCTGAAGTCGAAGAGCTCACCAAGCGCTTTAAGCTCGAGCCAGGCTACCTAGAAGATGCCCTCGACGAAGACGAAATGCCTCGCCTGGAACGAGAAGATGAACAAAGCTATGTTTTCGTTCGCTATCCATATCGCACTCAAGAGGGAGAGATGGACACCGCGCCGCTGCTTATTATGTTTGACGCCGAGGTGGTGCTAACGGTCTCACCATTCCACCTTCCGGCGGTCGACGCCCTGCTGCGCAGCAAGACAGCGTTTGCTACCACGCAGCGCGCTAAATTAATGTTGCTCATTCTGTCGCACATTAGCGAGCAGTACGATACCTCGATTAGTCAGACCAGCCGCAAGATCAAAGCTATTCGCAGCCGCTTGCGTAACCAGGGCATCACCAATCAGGATCTGATTGACTTTGTGATCCTGGAAGACGAGCTCAACGAATTCCTGGCGTCGCTTTTGCCAACCAACGCCACGCTGCGCCGTCTGTTAGTTGGCCGCTACATCCCGCTCTTCGAAGAAGATCAGGACATTGTCGAAGATTTACTACTCAATAACGAACAGTCTATCGAAGCGATTCGCGCCAACCTGCGTTCTATTAGTAACATTCGCGACGCCTACACGGCCATCAGCAGCAACAACCTAAACCAAACCATTAAACTGTTAACCATCGCCACCGTCTTAATAGCGCTGCCAAACGTGTTTTTTGGAATGTACGGCATGAACGTCGACCTGCCATTCCAAAACCAACCATGGGTTTACGAAGTCATCATCGGCTTCAACGCCTTCCTGATCCTTACGATTTTGGCTGTTGCGCGCAAAAAGCGTATCATCTAACCGCTTTCTTTTTAACCCCTGTTTTGGTAGAATAACTCTTGATTCATACGTGGGGATGTAGCTCAGTTGGCTAGAGCGCTTCAATGGCATTGAAGAGGTCCAGGGTTCGAGTCCCTGTATCTCCACCACGATTTACTCCGGCTGGCAGGCCGGTTTTTTGTTGCTTTCTGCATGCGTGCGGGCGTACAATTAGAGAATAATTTACCGGAGGTTACCTATGTCTGCAGGACTTATTATTTTACTTGTTATTGCCTTAGTTATCGTGGCCTACGGCGTACGAATCATCAATCAGTATGAGCGTGGTGTTGTCTTCCGTCTTGGTAGGGTCCGCAGTGAAATTAAAGAGCCTGGCCTGCGTTTGATCATCCCAATTATTGACCAGATGCGAAAAGTTAGTCTGCGAATCGTGACGCTACCTATCGAATCACAGCAGATCATCACCCGCGATAATGTTTCTATCGGTGTTTCGGCCGTGGCGTATTACCAAGTGCAAGACCCAACCAAGTCAATTGTCGAGATCGAAAACGTTGTGTCGGCTACCTACCAGATCGCACAGACTACTGTTCGTAATATTGTTGGCCAGAGCCCGCTCGATGACGTGCTTAGCCAAACTGCCGCCATCAACGAAAAGATCAAGGAGATCCTGGAAACTTCTACCGAAAAATGGGGAATATTCGTAAGCACTGTTGAGCTCAAAGATATCCAACTGCCGGAGAGCATGCAGCGCGCCATGGCTAAGCAGGCCGAAGCTGAACGCGAAAAGCGTGCTAAGATCATCGCCGCCGAGGGTGAAGCGCAGAGTGCCGCCAAGCTCGGTGAAGCCGCCGATATCATTGCCGCCCATCCAATCGCCTTACAGCTGCGCAACTTGCAGACGCTCACCGAAGTTGCGAGCGAGAAAAACAGCACCATCATCTTCCCGGCGCAGTTTATGGACACCGTCAGCGACCTCCGCACCTTCATGGGCAAAGAGTTTAAGTAGTATACGCCGATTCGAGTAAAAACAGTCCTAGCCTTGCGCTGATCTGTTATTTACCGTAAAATAGACCAAGTTGTGGCTCTTTAGCTCAGTTGGTAGAGCAGCGGCTTGAAGCGCCGCGTGTCCCCAGTTCGAGTCTGGGAGGAGCCACCACAATCTTGAT
>JAQBRQ010000042.1 GCA_028286385.1 Candidatus Saccharimonadota bacterium | reverse complement strand
CAACTCGAGATTGTTATGTATGGCACCGGCAAAGAAACCTTTAAAGTCTCACTCGGTTCCGGGCGTTCGTTCGAAACGACCTACGAAGGCGTCGTGCCAAACCTGGAGCGCCGTCACAAAGAAACCGACAGCGAATTTATCCGCCGTGACATCGAACGCTTTATGCAGGAAAAGCCATGCCACGCCTGCCAAGGCCTGCGTTTGAAGCCGGAAGTTCTGGCTATCACGGTTGGCGACCATTCAATTATGGATGTCTGTCAGCTATCGATCGATGACGCGCTCGGTTGGTTCAAGGGCCTTAAGCTTGATGCCAAAGAAACCAAAATCGCCGACATGATTCTTAAGGAAATCGGCTCGCGCTTACAGTTCCTGCAAGATGTCGGTCTCAATTACCTGAACTTGCTACGAAGTGCCGCAACCTTGAGTGGCGGCGAAGCCCAGCGTATCCGCTTAGCAACCCAAATCGGCTCCGGTTTGATGGGCGTACTCTACGTATTAGACGAGCCGAGCATCGGTCTGCACCAACGCGACAACGAGCGCCTAATCCGTACCCTAAAGCACCTCAAATCACTCGGTAATACGGTGATTGTGGTTGAACACGATGAGGAAACTATTCGTACCGCCGATTACTTGCTAGATATCGGTCCAGGCGCGGGTATTCACGGTGGTAAGGTTGTAGCTGCCGGTACACCTGCCGACGTTATGAAGGTCAAAGATAGCATTACGGCGCAGTATCTCTCCGGCTCTAAAAGCATCGCCGTACCTAAAAAGCGTCGCGCTGGCAACGGCAAATCACTGTTCATCAAAAACGCCCGCGAGAACAACTTACGTAATGTTGATGCCGAGATCCCTTTGGGCAAATTGGTGGTCGTCAGTGGCGTGAGTGGCTCCGGAAAATCCAGCTTAATTAATGATATTCTCGCTAAAGAACTGCAGGCCCGTTTACACCGTGCCAGCACTGTGCCGGGCAAACACGACAACATCGAGGGCATTAAGCAGCTCGATAAAGCCATCATCATCGATCAGTCCCCAATTGGCCGCACGCCGCGCTCTAACCCTGCCACCTACACCGGCTTGTTCACGCCAATTCGCGAACTGTTCGCCAGTATGCCGGAAGCCAAGCTGCGCGGCTACAGTGCCGGTCGATTCAGCTTTAACGTAAAAGGCGGTCGCTGCGAAAACTGCGCCGGCGACGGCATCATCAAAATCGAAATGCACTTCCTGCCGGACGTTTACGTGCCGTGCGAAGTTTGTAATGGCAAGCGCTACAACCGCGAAGCCCTAGAGATTCATTACAAAGGCAAAACCATCAGCGACATTCTGGAGCTGACATGCGACCAAGCCCTCGAATTCTTCGCCAATATTCCGGCTATCGCCCGCAAACTGCAGACCCTCGTCGATGTTGGTATCGGCTATATTAGCCTTGGCCAATCGGCTACAACGTTATCTGGCGGCGAAGCCCAGCGCATTAAACTGAGCACCGAATTATCGCGTCGCCCAACCGGTAAAACGCTCTACATTTTAGATGAACCAACCACCGGCTTACACATGGCCGATGTCGATAAGCTACTGCACATGCTGCACGCCTTAGTCGATGCCGGAAACAGCATGGTCGTCATTGAACACAACCTCGACGTCATCAAAAACGCCGATTGGCTGATTGATATGGGCCCCGAAGGCGGCAACGGTGGTGGCATGATCGTCGCCGAAGGCACTCCGGAGCAGGTAGCTAAAGTCAAAAACAGCTACACCGGTCAATTTCTCAAAACCATGCTCTAGGACTGGTAAACTGTTGACAACTGTGGTATAATATACTTAATATGGCATTAAGAGAGATACGTACTGGTGGTGGCGCGTCGTTCGATCCGAGTAATAACCCCGGATCTAAACAGCTAGTGCGCAGTCATCTGGATATGCTACTCGAGAAGCAGATCTTTAACTATTTAGACGCACCGGACGGTCACCTCGAGCCAAGGTCACGTAGTGAGCTACCTGATATTGTTGGGTATGATGAAAAAAACATTGCGATACTCGGGCTATTCTATATTAGTGACGCTAGGGCGCAGGCGCAGATGCCAGTTGGGAGTCATGCCGGTAGAACTGCATATCTCTCGTTCATCCGTGAATCCGCCTCACAAGCTGGAAAATCAATCGGGGACAACTCGCTCCTAATGAATATGGGGGCAATATTTGCGTGCGATAAGCCCAGGAATATGGACTTTCGAAGAAAGACATATCGCAAGATGAGGGCAGCTGTACTTCCAGAGGCCGGTATCGGTTTTAAATATGGTGCCGAAGTAGCGATCGGCAAGCGGACATATCCAAACCTGGAAATTCCCTTCATATCAGACCCTAATGAATTAGCAGTTATACAAAAGACATTATTGGGCTGGACTAAACCCTAAGTCGGCTTAAGGTCTAGTTCGTTTTTGAGGGATATTAGCGCGGCGTTTTTCGAGCATAGCACGAGTGAAGTGATACAGTGCTGGTCCGAGCGTGGCGATCATTACGAAGGCGACTGCTAGCAAAATATAGTGATCAATATCAGGGATTTTGGTGCCAAGGAAGTAGCCAATCATTGTAACAATAACGGCCCAGCCGATGTCGCCGATGGCGTCGTAGACCACAAATTGCTTGCGGTTCATGTTAGCTATGCCAGCAGCAGCTGGCGCGAAGGTTCGGACAACGGGCACAAAGTGCGCTAGCAACATAGCTTTGCTGCCGTATTTGGTAAAAAATGCTTCAGCTTGATGCAGGTATTTTTGCTTGAAAATCACGCTATTTGGCTTGTCGAACAGATGTCGGCCGTAGCGTTTACCAATCTGGTAGCCAATGTTATCGCCAGCAATGGCGGCAAGTGCAATAACCGGCAGTAAAGTGTAGAGATCGAGTTTACCTTGGGCTGCAAAGACGCCAGCGCTCAGTAGAAGTGTGTCACCAGGGAAGAAAAACCCCACAAACATACCCGATTCAGCAAAAATAATCAGCGCTATAAGCAGTAAGCCGCCGGCTTGAATAAGTTGGGGAATATCGAACATGTACTCTTAAGCTTACCGGTCAAAGCTCGGCGAGTCCAGCTAAATCTGTTATACTAGATACTAGAAACAGGAGATTAACACCTAATTATGACCAAAGATTCTATTAGCCTAACATTAGATAAGCGCGAAGTAACCGGCAAAGCCGTTAAGCATTTGCGTGCTGCCGGCACCATTCCGGCCGTTATTCACGACCACGGTAAGCCATCACTCCACGTCCAGGGCGATGCTATCGCTATGCTCAAAGTTTGGCGCGCTGCTGGCAAACACCACCCGGTTGAACTCAAGACTGGCGACCTCAGCTTTACGGCACTTATCAAAGATGCCGAATTTGATCCGCGCAAGCACCTTTTAAAGCACATTGTCTTCAACGCCGTCGACAAGAACCAAAAAGTTGCAGCCGAAATTCCACTACGCCCACGCTACGAAGAAGGCAACGAATCAAGTCCTGCTGAGCGCACCGGTTTGATTGTTCTTTCGCAGCTAGAAACCGTACAAGTTAAGGCTATATCCAGCAAACTTCCTGACTTCATCGAATATGATGCCGAGAAGCTGGTTGAAATTGGTGACCACATTTCTGTTAGCGACCTCGTTGCTCCAGAGGGTGTAGAAATCGAAACTGAAGGCAACCATGCCATCGCAACCGTCTTCGAGCCAAGCGCTCTGGCAGCTGCTAACGATGCTGCTGGTGGCGAAGCCGAAGCAGAAGAAGCTACTGAAGTCGAGTCTGAAGCTACCGAAGCTGCTAACGAAGAAGAAGCTGCAGCAACTGCCGCCGACGCCGACAGCTCTAAGTAACAATCACGGAGTGCCACGATGAGTGATCTTGAACTCTCCCCGTCTAACGAAACAAGGGAGGGTTTGAATTATGAGGAGACCGTTCGTGGACATGTGCACTATGAAATCACCCGGCGTAACCTGCAGCAGTATGTTAAGGATGTTGATCCGATGGAGGTCCTCTATACCGGAGCGGGCGCCGCAGTAGAGGCCATACGGATGGCATACTTACGGCACGAGGTTACTGTTGTCGAGCCATCCGAAGAAAAAGCCAATCGTATTGCAGCGGTGCGCTCTAGGCTTGTGAAGAATGTTGGTAGACGCATTACATTACTTAATCAACCAATCGAAGATGTGCTCGAAAATTTCAAGTATGTCCAAAAATTCGATATGCTTATGAGTCACTGCGCAGCTAGACAGCTACTACATCCCACTGAGCTGATTGACAATATGGCCTGCTCGCTTCGTAAGGGTGGATGGTTGTCTATCGTGGAAAGAGGTTATCCTGCGGCCGAAAATCAACGAACTATAGATGACGATGGCGCACAAGTGTACGCATTTAAGGAACCTGAACTGCGTAGTGCAATCGAACTTAACGGCCTAAAAGTTAAAAAATTTGTCGGGGTTAGACTCATTAGTGACAATGATTATCGAGATATCAAGCAAGTTGACAGAGATGAATTAGTCGGTATTGTTAACGAAGAAGATTCCCTAGGCCACACCAAATACAAGGCTGCTGAAGGCCAATTTCTACATTTCATCGCTCGCAAGCCAACGATGTAGTCTACCGACTGCTCGCTATAAGTAGTAGAACTTGATAATTGATGAATATCACAGTATACTAAAATGTTGGTTCAT
>JAQBRQ010000004.1 GCA_028286385.1 Candidatus Saccharimonadota bacterium | reverse complement strand
AAGTCGGTCGGGTTTTGTAGCTGGACATCCAATTTAGCGCCAAGCGCTTGCCACTGCTGCTTCAGCTTACCGGTGACCATCTTATACTCAGGGGTGTCGGCCGCACTCAGCACAAAGGTGAGAGGCTTACCATCTTTGAAGCGAACACCATCTTTGCCTGGTAGCCAGCCGGCAACATCTAGTCCGGCCTTGGCGGTCTTCAAATCGAATCCAGGCTGAGTAAGCGTCGGATCATAGCCCAACTGACCAACTAGGAATGGTGCACGCACTGCCCGAGCTGAGTAGTCCAAGCTCTTGATAATATGAGATACATCTGCTGCCTGCACCAAAGCTTTTCGAACCTTTTGATCGGCTAAAACGCCGCTGGTTGTCTTAAAGAAGACCATGTTTGCAGCCTTGAGCGTCAGGCTGTGTTCTTGCAGTTGCCCAATACTATTAAATTCTTTTGGCACACTGGTCAGGCCAACGGCAGCAGTTAATTGCTTATCTTTGAAAGCACTAATAAGTTGATCACGAGAAGCATAGACGTGGATGATCATCTCTTGAAGCTTCGGCACATCGCCGTGGTAGTCCTTAAATGGAAGCAGCGCGATCTGTTCTTGGGCGGTTTCACGCTTATCGCCGGTAACTTCGATTGCCTCCCACGTAAATGGCCCGGAACCTACCGGGCGTACCGTATTAAAGTCAGTCGAGCGAAGATCGGATGGCGGTACATCGCCGAGCACGTGCTCTGGAACAATACCATTGGTTAAGTTATAAGCGAAGGGGGCCAGTGGGCTGGCAAGCGTGAACACGACTGTTTGAGCATCTGGCGCTGTCACATCAATATCACGCCAGCTGCCCTGTAGTGGTGACTGAGCATCCGGATTTTGAATGGCTTTGTAAGTAAACAACACGTCAGCACTGGTTAGTGGCTGCCCATCATGCCATTTTAAACCTGGCTTCAGGTGAACGGTATAGGTAATGCCTTTTTCGTCAACCGTGTAGCCACTGGCCAAATCGCCAACCAGCTTACCTTGATCGTTATAGCGCAGTAGGCCTGCGAATAATAAACGCGAAACACTGGCATCAGCATTACTGGTCGCGTACAGCGGGCTGGCATTAGTGAATGTCCCGAGGACGCCTTCAGTATAGATGCCGCCAGGCACGGCACGGACCGTTTGATAATAACTACTGAGCAGCACATTCTGTGCCAGTAGCCCGCTGATCAACAACACCAACAGCAGCGTCCAGCCAGTGACAAAACGACGGACTTCACTTAGTCGTCCAAAACGCTTAAATAAGTGCTGCTCAATATTTTGCTCGGCTTGCGTACCGATATCTTCAACTTGCTTCTGGCTCTTACGCAGTTGCCGCCGGAAGCGCAGCTTTATCCGTCGCATATGCATGGATTTACCTACCGATTAGTTAGAGTACGCCTGCTATCAGCGAGAGGCTGAAAACGAGCGCAGTAATGATCGTCAGTTGAAAAATCGTCTTATCGGTGCCGCGCCGAGTTGTGTTAACTTCGCCGCCACCACCAAGACCTGCACCTAGGCTTGCGCCGCGGGTCTGGACGAGAATTAATAGAACCATTAATAACATCGAGGCAATGGTGATGTAATTGTAAATACTCATTAGCTTCTATTGTCCCGCATTTGGCCACCCCTTGTCAAAAGCTTTTGTCGGCAACAGCGTTAAAGCTCTTTCATAATCGCGCTCACCAGATAGTTGACGAGGCCAATCATCATGCCGGCAAAGACTGCTGCCCAGAAATCGGTAATGTGCAGCGGTGTGTATAATCTGCTGGCGATAAACACCGTTAAGCCGTTGATGACGATCATAAACAAGCCCAGAGACAGTACAATCGCGGGCAACGAAAATATCACGATAATTGGCTTTAGCACGATGTTAATGATCGCCAGTATCAGCCCGGCGACAACAATAACTCGCAATTTATTGTCGTAGGTAATGTTGTTACTCAAAAAACCGGCAGCGATCCAGAGGCCAAGGCTACAAACGAGCCAGCGAGTCAAAAAACGAAAGAGTGGTTTGTTCATGAGCATGTCCATAAGCGTTATTGTAGATTACTCCAAGTCCCGCGACAACTTATCGGTCAGGATTTTAATTCCCGTGTTGGTGATAAGAATGTCATCCTCAATTCGAATGCCAATTCCCTCCTGCGGGATATAAATGCCGGGCTCGACCGTCAGCACCACGCCCGGTTCGAGCGGACGATTGTATTCGCCAATATCATGTACGTTGAGCCCTAGAAAATGCGATGTGGAATGGGGGTAGTAAGCCCTGACATCATCGTGGCTAATGGTCTTAATGAGTCCTAGTTCACGTAATTTTTCACCCATGAATTGTTCGATTTGCTGCTCGTAGTCTTTGAGTAAAACGCCTGGCTGCAGCAGACTCAGCGCATAGCCTTGAACTTCCAGCACCGCGGCATGAACAGCTTGCTGGCGTCTGGACGGCGAACCGCCAATGCTAATCGTTCGAGTAATATCGGCGGCGTAATGCTCAACTTCAGCACCAATATCAATAACGACCAGATCATCGGCAGACAATGTGCCGGCGTTAGCGACATTATGAAGCGTGCAGGCTCGCGGACCGCTG
Organism: Candidatus Saccharimonadota bacterium; assembly: GCA_028286385.1. GTDB lineage: Bacteria > Patescibacteriota > Saccharimonadia > Saccharimonadales > UBA4665 > RYN-405. The sequence goes on along the minus strand of JAQBRQ010000004.1, from coordinate 3,779 downwards.
GCCACAATCGGCTCAAAGGCGTGACCGGTGGCTCCACGCTTGCGGAAACCGCGTGTGAGCTCAGCCTCCAGCTCGTACTCGTGCGCGTAGTTCCGGAGTTTGCTGCTGCGTGTGGACTCCTTGAGGCTGGCAACAGTAATATCGATGGCGCTCTGCAAGGCGACCAGCTCGGGTACTTGTTTTATCATTCTGAGGCGGCTAAGATGCGGCGTTAAATCCAATAACTCAAGTGCGGGCTTAACAGTTTTGAGTCGCTGCACCAAGGTAGCACGCGCCGGATTAGTGAATAAGCCATAGTGGTCAACATAAGCCGGTGGTGCCGCCAACGTGGCGACATGTTTGACTTTGCGTAAGCGATTTTCTAACTGCTCCCAGCCCGCCTTATCGTCAAGTATTGTCTGAACGCCCGAACGACGGCTCAGCGCATCTTCGGCTACCGCGCCGTCAAATGCTTGTCGGCTAGCGTCGCGCGTCGGTACAATTAAATACTCTTTATCACGGTCCATGACGAGCGTGATATCAGGTTCATCAATGCCAGTTAAATACCAAAAATTAGCATCCTGCGAAAAGCTGAATGGACTATCGGCGCCGCGTTGCAACAGGCCATTCGCCGTCACGACTATGGGCGCCGTGCCGGTAAACAGCTCACGCAACCGTTGTCGATTGCCGGCAAAAAACTCACTCGTAAAATTTGATTCCATAATCAACCATTCACTATAGCAAACTTATGGCTCCGGGCCTCACACTACTTAGGCGGCTCAAGATAGCTGCTGAGCACTTTGGCTTGCTTCTCGCCCAGAATTTTTTGCAGATCTGCTTGGCTGGCCTGCGTGATACCACGCATTGAACCAAAGGTTTTAAGAAGTTTTTTGCGCGTTGCCGGACCAACGCCCGGGATATCATCAAGGATGCTGGCCGTTTGGCGCTTCACTTTAAGCACGCTATGGTAGCTGACAGCAAAGCGATGACTTTCATCTCGAATACGCTGCAACAACTTAACAAGGTTGGTGTTGTGCGGCAGATTAACCAAGATAAAGTCATCGCTTTCGGTCGTAAAACCGCCGAGTTTATGCACAAACTCAGCATCTAATGTTACGCCGGATTTTTCTTTATGGATGACTACTTGCTCCTCACGTTTTGCCAAACCAATAAACGGAATACTGCTGCAATCGGACTCGTCGCGGGCCTGCAATGCTGCGTCTAATTGGCCCTTGCCGCCATCAATTAATACTAAACTTGGCAAGCCCCAGGCTTTACGATTCTTTTCACTTAAGCGGCGCTTAAGTGTTTCGTTCATGTTATAAAAATCATTGTTGTGGTCGATTTTGGTTTTAAATTTGCGATACTCAGCCTTGTTGCTGACACCATTGGTAAATACCACCATACTGGCAACTACATCAGTTCCCTGCATGTGGCTAATGTCGTAGCCCTCAATACGTTGCGGGTGTTTTTCCATGCCCAGCATAGTTACCAACTCGTTAAGCGCGTGGTCTTTACTAATATCCAGAAATTCCTTATCGCTAAAAATTACTTGCTTGTTAAGCCCCTTAAGCGCGAATAACTGATTACGAAATTGCGTTGCCGCTTCAAAATCTTGAGCCTTAGCGGCTCGCTTCATGTCGGCCTCAATCTCTCGCTCGATGGTTTTGCGGCGGCCCTGAATAATCGCAATCAGTTTACGAAGATTGGCACGGTAGGCTTCGAGGCTCGTCTTACCCTCTTCTAATCCCGGATCGAGACCAAGATGATAGTGCAATGTCGCGCGCTTCTGCCCAATCATACGCTTAGTGGCAAACGGGAAAGCTCGACGTAGCAGTTTGAGCGATTGGCGTACGGCCTGCGTACTAAAATATGGCCCAAAGTAGCGAGCACCGTCATCGAGCGGCCGGCGCGTTGTGGTGACGGTCGGGTAGTCGCTATCGTAATCAATCCGAATGTAGCTGAGAGCTTTGTCGTCGCGCAGCAAAATATTGTAACGCGGCATGTAGCGCCGAATCATCTCAGCTTCTAAAAATAAAGCCTCCAGCTCGCTCTCCACGACCATCCAATCAAGATCGACAATTTCGGCAACCAGCGCTTCGGTCTTTGGATCACGCGTGCGGGACTTCTGAAAGTATTGACGCACGCGATTGCGCAGCACGGCTGCCTTGCCCACATAAATAATCTCGCCCTTGGCGTCTTTATGAAAATAAACGCCCGGTTCTTTGGGCAGTTCGGCTAACTTGGCTTCGAGAGTGCTATTCACTCTTCTATTCTAAACCAGCTTGATTTAGGTACATAGTTGTTTTACAATTTCATTAAACACCAAGGAGATTGCTATGGAACTCAAAAGAGCTAAAGAATTTGCACATGCACGAGCGTACGTAAGGCGAGCTATGGGCAAGCAAGCAGTGCAAGAAACAGGTAGCGAAAAGATTGAACCAGCTGTACGTTTTAGTAATGCTTGGCAGAGAGTGGAGAATCTTTTTGCAGCGTACGGTGAGCCGTCAAGCTCCAGCCAAAGTCGCACTACTACCGCCTCAACAAGCGAAAAGATTGACGACACGCCGCTAAGTGTAGCTATTACTCTTATCGATAAACCTTTGGTCGCTGCGGGCCCAAATTTCCATAGTCGATCCCTGGAAGTCCAATGGTATCATGACGGTCTATTGGGCGAACCTCAAACCATTTCGCACTCAGAGACAGAAAGCAATACCAGCGATGATGATATGCTAGCCAGGCTTACACTTATTGAGCAAAGTATTGCAAGCGCAGAAACAATACTTGTCGAAACGCCACAAGTCGCATTACTGCCTCTGCCCAAAGTAGCATAGCTTAGGTTTAAGCAGCTTAATGAGCGGCGCGATTGGCGCAAAGCGTTTTTTGCGGCAGGCAATTTTCGCAAACGATGATTAGTTTGTTGCAGGCTTTGTCGGCGCAGTTTTCAAAGTTGCTGGTTTTGCCTTGGCAGTGCACGCACTCGCCGATGTCGACAGCTTTATCGGAGAACTTAGTGCCCATGCGATCGTCAAACACGTACAGTGAGCCTTCCCATAGGCCGTCATCTTTGTACTCCTGGCCGTACTTGGCAATGCCGCCATCCATCTGATAGACCTCGTTAAAGCCATTCTTTTTCATTAACATGCTGAGTACTTCGCAGCGGATACCGCCCGTGCAATAGGTTACAACCGGCTTATCTTTGATGTCGTTATACTTGGGATTTTCTAGTTCTTTGGCGAAGTCGCGGGTATTTTGGACGTCTGGAACGACAGCGTCTTTAAACTTACCGACGGCCGCTTCGTAGGCATTACGGCCATCAAAAAAGACGACGTCATTGCCACGCTCAGCGACTAATTCGTGGACTTGTTTTGGCTTTAAATGTTTGCCGCCGCCAACGATACCTTTCTCGTCGACTTCAATTTGATCAGCAACGCCAAACGTGACGATTTCCGGACGGACCTTAACAACCAGTTTTGGAAAATCGTCGCGGCTGCCATCACTCCACTTGAATACAGTGCCTTTAAAATAGCTTTTAGTCTCTTTAACGTAGGCTTTGAGGTCTTTGATATTGCCGCCAAGCGTACCGTTAATGCCATGTGGTGCGATTAAAACACGGCCCTTTAGGTTGAGCTTGTCGCACAGGGCGCGCTGCCAGAGTCGCACGGCTTCCGGATCGGCGATTGGTGCAAATTTGTAGTAGAGAATGACTTTTTCCATAATATAAGTATACCGATTATGAGTGATTTATGACGAGCATTATCACCAGACCAAACAGAATTAAAATAGTGCCAACCAATGAA
>JAQBRQ010000012.1 GCA_028286385.1 Candidatus Saccharimonadota bacterium | reverse complement strand
ACACTCTTAAGAATCGTTTCTCCGTCGAGCGGTTTGATAGTTGGTACGTGTATGACTTCGGCTTCGATACCGTCTTCGCGTAGCTTCTCGGCGGCCACTAGCGCTTGATAGGTCATCGTTCCCGTAGCGATGAGTGTTACATCGGTACCCGCACGGAAGACATAGGCTTTGCCGATCTCGAACGGTGTGTCGGCAGTGGTTATAACAGGGGTAGCTTCGCGGGCTAAACGGAGGTATGTCGGGCGTTTGTCGGCAGCCATGGCCAGCGTAGCCTTTTCGGCTTCTACGCTGTCGCCGGGTGCAATAACGACCATGTTTGGAAGTACGCGCATCAGAGCGATATCTTCGAGCATCTGGTGCGTGGCGCCGTCGGGGCCAACGCTGACACCAGCGTGTGAGCCAACAATTTTAACCGGGCGATCGTTTAAGCAGATCGTGGTGCGGATTTGCTCCCAGTTACGGCCCGGACTAAAGGCAGCGTACGACGAGACAAAGGGAATTTTACCAAGCGCGCTCAAGCCGGAACCAACCGTCACTAAGTTCTGCTCGGCGACACCGATTTCCACGAATCGATCAGGAAATTCAGCTTTAAACAAGCTCATCTGCGTTGAATCGGTCAGGTCGGCGCACGCCGCAACCACATTAACATCGCGCTTGCCGGCTTCTAATAACCCGCGGCCAAAGCCTTTACGGATAGGATCACGCTCTAACGCACCGGTGATATCGACCAGGTGTAAATTGCTCATACTGTTCCTCGCTTCAGGGTCATGCGCCATGCGGCGGTAAATAAGCTAACCGCCAACAGCGCCGATGCAACGAATAATCCAAGGATGATCAGATCACCAATGTTAATTGATTGCTTACCGCAACTGGTGATCGCCAGCCCGCTGCTATTGGCGCCGCAAGACCTAAAGCTGCCAAATGTCGAATATACGGCAGCGCCAGCCGCATACAGCAAACCGAGGCTGGCAAAACTGGCGAACCAGCTAAAGACGGTGAACTTAGCTGAACGCTTAGCGAATTGGCCCTTATCGTTACGTTTGGTTTTACTCATGTTCACCCCTGATTTTGCCACCAAGCGTGCGAAGCTCGTGCAGGGCGAGCTTAGCCTGTTCACGGTTGGGCGGTGCGCCATGCCAGTGGAAATCGTTTTCCATAAAGTCGACGCCTTTACCTGGAATGGTATGCGCGATAATCATGACTGGCTTGTCCTGAATCGCTCGAGCCATGGCACAGGCATCAATCACGGCATCAATATCGTTGCCGTTGATTTCCAGCACATGCCAGCCAAAAGCCTCCCATTTAGCCTTAAGATCGTCGAGTGGCATAACCTGTTCGGTTGGACCATCAATTTGAATGTTGTTGCGATCGATAATACCAATCACGTTGCCGAGCTTTTCTTTGCCGCCCAACATGGCAGCTTCCCAAATGTTGCCCTCGTCAAGTTCACCGTCTCCCATAATGACATATACATAACGGTTGAGTTGTTTATTCATGCGCAGCGCCAAAGCCATGCCGCAGGCTTGGCTCAGGCCGCAACCCAGCGGCCCGCTGGTAGTTTCCATACCCGGCAATCGAGTGCGCTCCGGATGACCTTGCAGGCGTGAACCGAAGCGGCGCAGTGTAAGCAGTTCCTTTTTCTCAAAGTAACCGGCGTGAGCCATCGTCGCATAGCGCACCGGCACGCAGTGACCGTTGCTGAGTAGCAGTATGTCGCGTTCATCCCAATCCGGGTTCTTCGAATCGTGCTTCATCACATCAAAATAGAGGGCCGTGAAGATATCGGCCAAGCCCAAAGGGCCGGCACTGTGGCCGCTGCCAGCGTGTTCAAGCATCCGGATAATATCTTCGCGGATGTCGTTGGCAATCGTCTCCAATTGCTCAATAGGAAGTTTTTGTGCCATCTTGCTTGTGATTATATCATATAGACAGCGCTATTGACTTTTAGTAATAAGTGGTGTATAATTATATAGATATACTCCCTATGCCAAGAAAAGACGGACTCCCCACCAACCAAGAGATGCTCGTAGACTTTAACTCGACGGCGCACGAAGTCTTTATCAACACGTACGAACGCTCGGTGGCCGATAGATTACCGCCCGCACTCGAAGGCAAACCGCTACACGCTATGGAAATCAGATTCAGCAAACGCCATGCGCCTGATCCAAATAAATCGAACGATACCATTCAAGAGCGATTGGTCATCTCACCGCTGGGGGAGAAACATGGCGAACATTTGCGCGACAACATCTCGTTTAGAACACTTCCCGAAGACATTATTGAACGCTACAACACTATGGGCGACGAGATAGCAAAAGTCATTATTTTTGGCGGCCTGGCCATACGTGATTTGCTACCTGCAGAGGCGATTGAGGCATCGTATAACATGGACTTTGGTAATGGCGCGCGCGGACGTCATGTTTCGACGTTTAAAGAAAAGCCAAGCAAGCAGTCGATCGCTGCTGGAAAATACTTCGCCGAGGAGATGCTCGAATACAGCACGTCTCCCTTCTTTGATTTCGCCGCGGACGACAAGAAGGTACTTGAATTTCTTGGCAGTACTAGTCCTGGAATGCAAACACATCATGGCATCACTTTTAGGATGTACCCCGGGCTGCCGCTTAATGGACATGAATCAACCCAGTTTTTACGGCACTTCATTAGAACTATGACACGCAAGCATACCATATCCACCGGCCATATCGAAAGCCTTGAAACCACTGGCGCTCCTGAGAGCTTCATTGACACCTCCAGGCAGCTTCAGGAAGCTGCCGCCGTGGCTATCAAACGTGCTCAGGATATACTGGACAAGAAAGCGTAGCCGTAACCCTAGCTTGCTATTTGATCACTTCGGCGAGGCGATTGAATGCCGCGAGTGGATCATCTGATTTTTGGATAAAGCCACCGACGTTCAGCACGTCAACGCCAGCCTCGATAAGTTGACGGGCGTTCTGGTCGTTGATGCCGCCATCCCAACCGATTTCGACATCGGGATGATGTTCACGTATTTTACGAACCTTGTCGAGCATGGCCATGTCGGCTTCGCCGCCGTGATAGCCAAGCTTGCCGCTAAACACCAGCACATGGTCAAAAGAATGCATGATCTGGTAAGCGTATTCGACGGGCGTGTCGTGCAAAATTGCCAGGCCAACTTCAATATTATGCTGGTGCAGTTGCGCGGCAAAGTGCATGTGGTGAACGCTGGCTTCGTTATGGATAACCACCATCCGCGGATGCAGTTTAATAAGCTGGTCAATGTAGTCCATGGGGTGCTGGTACATCAGATGGATGTCGGCTTGCAGTTGGTGCGGCCACCAGGTGTGGTGCAAATCGGGCGACTTAGTGGGCGCAAAGACGCCGTCCATTAGGTCGATGTGAATCCGTTCAGCAAACGGCGTTAAAGCGTCCATTTGCTTACGGTATTCGTGCGCATCGTAGGCTGTAACCGTTGGACAAATAACTGCCATGTTAGGTGAGTTGGTCAAGTTGTTCAACGCGGCGCACAAAGCGCGGCGCGCCAGCGAATGGCGTCGATAGGAAGGTAGCCATAATCGAGCCCGATTCTTCGAGTGACAGGTACCGCGAGGACAGGCATAGAATGTTGCTATCGTCGTCGTTGCGCGCGGATCGGGCTTCGTTCAGGTTCCAGCAAATACTGGCACGAATACCCTTGAAGCGATTGGCTGCCATAACCATGCCCTGACCACTGCCACAGATCAGAATCCCTTTTGCATCTTTGTCGGTGTCACCCAGCAAGGCATTGACCACCTTGCCAGCAAATTGCGGATAGTCATCATTGGGATCGATAGTAGCGCCGCCTTCGTCGACCACCTCATGACCGGCCATTTGTAGGGCCTTAGTGAGTTGATTCTTGTAGTCGAATCCGTTGTGGTCGGCGCCAATGTATATTTTCATATGCGGAGCTTACTTGTGGGCTTTATCGTGTTGATGCAAAAGTCGGCCGGTGTCGGCGACAACTTCGACGAGGCGGTTAGAGTAACCCCATTCGTTGTCATACCAGGCAACTACTTTGAGCATGGTGCCGCCAACCACAGCGGTTAATTTTAGATCTACCGTGCAACTATGGCTATTGCCAATGTAGTCGCTGCTGACAAGCGGTTCGTCGCTGACATCCAAGATGCCTTGGTAGTAGGGCTCTTTTGCCGCTTTAATGAAAGCTTCATTAACTTCCTCTACGGATACGGCGCGCTTAGTGATGATCACAAAGTCACTTAATGAAACAACTGGGGTCGGTACGCGGACGCTGAGGCCACCGAAGATGCCAACAAGAGCTGGCAGCGCCTGACCGGCTGCAATTGATGCGCCGGTGGTCGTTGGAACGATGTTCTCGGCAGCGTTACGAGCTTCGCGCAGGTCTTTAGCCGGTGCATCCTGAAGCTTCTGCGAAGCGGTATAGCTGTGCACGGTGGTCATCATGGCCTTATCGATACCAAAGTTACTTTCGATAACGGCGGCGACAGGTGTAATACAGTTGGTAGTGCACGAAGCGTTGCTGATGATGTCCTCAGCGGTTTCGAGCTTGTCTTCATTTACGCCAAGCACGATAGTTGTTGCGCCCTCGCCTTTTGCTGGCGCAGATAACACAACTTTCTTAGCTCCAGCAGTAATGTGCGCTCGAGCTTTGTCGGGGTCAACAAAGAAGCCGGTCGATTCAATGACGACATCGACTTTGTGCTTGGCCCACGGCAGGTTAGCAGGGTCAAGCTCGGCCAGTACGGCGATGTGCTTGCCATCGACAATAATGCCCTTGTCGTCGGAGCTAACTTCGTGATGGTAGGTGCCGTAATTGCTGTCGTGCTTGAGCAAGTGCGCCAGTGTTTTGGTATCAGTTAGATCGTTGATGGCAACGATTTCAATATCGCTACGCTCAAAGGCGACCTTAAAAGCGTTGCGCCCGATTCGGCCAAATCCGTTAATTGCTACGCGTGTTTTCATAAGCCCACCCTTGTTTACATCTTAATTATAACGTTTATGTTTTTAGTTTACGAAGATTTGACTCAAGATGCAACAGATGCGTTTTTGTAGCGCTCGATAGATTCAGCGATGATGGCCTTAGCGGCTTCAGCGTCACCAAAACCTTGCACGACAGTTGAACCAGGTTTTTTGAGGTCTTTGTAGTGCGTAAAGTGCTCGGTAATTTGCTGCAGCCAGCGTTCGCCTAAATCGTCGAGGTTGTTAATGCTATCACCGGTGTTGCGGTCGTCGGCTGGCACGACAATTACTTTGTGATCGGCTTCGCCGTCGTCAATAAAGTTCATGATACCGATGATTTTAGCTTCTAGCCAAACGCCGGTTGGAATTGGTTCAGCGCAGACAACCAGCGTGTCGAGCTCATCGCCGTCTTCGTCGAGAGTCTGGGGGATGAAACCGTAGTTAACGGGCTTGGCAAAAATAGCCGGCTCAACGCGGTCCAGCATAAAAGCGGCGCGCTTGCGGTCCCATTCAATTTTTAGGAAACTGCCCTGCGGGATTTCGACAACCGTATTGACGATGCCATTTTGGTAATCGCCGGTCTCTAGTACTTGGTTAAAATCAGCCATATTTACTCCTGTAGATTATCTGAGACTATTGTACACTATACCTATGAAGATCATTGGACATCGCGGCGCCCGCGGCCTAGCACCCGAAAACACCATCGCCGGCCTGCAAAAAGGCCTCGAGCACCACGTCGACATGTTGGAGTTTGATCTCCGCATCACTAAAGATGGCCTTGTCATCTTGCATCATGATCCGTATCTAACTGATCCAAACGGCCAGAAGCACGTCATTGCTGATTATACATATGTTGAGCTCAAAGAACACAAATCAGATCTGGCAACCTTTGAAGAAGTGCTCAATACAATTGGTCATCCCGTTCCACTGTACGTCGAAGTTAAGCCAGATGAGCCAACAAAGCCAATCATCAAAATTATACGATCATATTTAGCAAATGGCTGGAAATCTGAATATTTTATGCTGGCATCGTTTAGCCAAAAGACCTTACTCGAGCTCCATGAAGTCTTCCCGGAAATTGATAAAGTAGTACTAGAAAAATGGTCCGGCGTTCGCGCCACTCAACGCGCCCGACAGCTCAGCACTCGCAATCTTTGTATGAACCAAAAGTGGCTCTGGAAACCATTCATCAAGCCACTGGCCAAGCGTGGGTGGAAACTTTACGCTTATACGCTGAACGACCCCGTTAAAGCCAAACGCTGGGCCAGTTATGGACTTGCCGGTGTGGTCACCGACTATCCCGACCGCTTCGAAAAGTAAGCTATACTATTTAGTACATATGCAAGTTGTTTTTGATCACTCCGAGGCAGTCGCCAGTAACATCACGACGTTTTATTTTAAGCCAGAAAAACCGGTGGACTACACTGCTGGTCAGTTTGTTGAATGGACACTGCGCCACGCTAACCCCGACGACCGCGGCATCAAGCGTTGGTTCACTATAAGCTCGCCACCGACCAGTGAGCTTATTAGCCTCACAACTAAGTTCGCCGGCAAAAATGGCAGCAGCTTTAAGAAAGCATTGCATAAGCTAAAGCCTGGTGCCGAGCTGACGATTAGTGATGCCATGGGCGATTTTGTTTTACCAAAGTTGATTCAAACACCCCTGCTATTTGTGGCAGGCGGTATTGGCATTACGCCATTTCATAGCATCCTGTCGTGGCTGGCCGATACCGACGAAGAGCGTCCGATCAAGTTGTTACACGGCGTCCATACCGAAGATGAGATTATCTTTCAGGATACCTTCGATAAGGCTGCTCAGCACGCTACCATCGTTGTCAGCGAGCCATCAGCAGCCTGGGGCGGTGAGCGCGGCCGATTGACTGCCGAATTGATCCTCGGACTCGAGCAGCCATCCGAAAATACGCTAATCTACGTATCCGGACCCGAGCCAATGGTCGAACAACTTCAAAAAGATCTATTAAAAGCCGGGATCAAAAAGTACCAGCTGGTACTCGATTCCTTCCCAAACTACACCGAAGTCTAGTTGTTGGGCTTGTCTTTGGGCTCGATTAGGCTAAAACGTGCCCAGCATTCTATAATGGGGCCCTCCTCTGGTGGGCGGTATTCGGGGGAACCGTCGGTACAGGCCAGGTCAACCTGCAGCGAGTCGCTGAGTTGCATTGATAGTACTGCTTCGAATCCTCTAGCGCCGCGATTAAAACAATACTTTGCAAAATCATACACAAATTCGCCTGCTGAATGATCTCTACTCACATCTCTAATTGTTCGGCCTGAGGCTACTGGCGACTCAAGCATTAACCTACTTAGAGCGATCGGTCTATCCGCCCAGGCTTTTGGATTGATACGATACAATTTTAGAAGGTCGTCTATACTCTTGGAATAGGCTTGCCTATCTAATTCGCGTGGTGCGCTGTCGGGGGTGAGGCTGGCTAGGAGTATGGAGCCTTTAACATTGGCCAACGCTTCAATCGTCGCGGGCTTGAGGTCACACCATTTCTCGACCGATTCACCACCCAAGTCACCATTATTTGGTGCTCGTTCTGACATTCACCTATTATATCATTAGTTCTGTGTAGGGTGCAGGTGGCCTTCGAGGTATTCGCGGAGCTTGAGAGCACCGGTGGCGCCTTCGCCGGCAGCGCTGGCGATTTGCATGGTAGCGCCGCTGCGAATGTCACCCACCGCGAAAACGCCTGACATGGTGGTCTGTAAGTGCTGATCGGTGATTACAAAACCAATTTCGTCTAAACGAACAGGGGTTGGCTTCAGGAACTGCGAGTTTGGCTCTAAACCGACAAACACGAAGACACCATCGACGGTAAATTCGGTTGGCACGCCATCTTTGGTAGCTTTAACGCTGGTTACAAATTTTTCTTTACCAACGATTTCGTCAGTCGTGGTAGCAAGATGCACAGTGACTTTACCTTCGTCAACGAATTTCTGTAGTTCTTGTTGCAGCACCTCGCTGGCTTTGATAGTCGAACGAACTAACAGATCGATATGGGTCGCAAAACGAGTCAGGAAGATTGCTTCCTGGACAGCAGAATTGCCGCCGCCGATAACAACCAGTCTTTTGTCGCGGTAAAAGGCACCGTCGCAGGTCGCACAGTAGTGAACGCCGCGGGCGTAATACTCAGCCTCACCGGGAGCGCCTATTTTTTTATAATCTGAACCGGTGGCGATCAGGACAGCCTTGGCATGCATGTCGCCGCTGGTCGTTTCTAGGCGTTTAAGAGCCCCTTCGTCGTGGATAGCCGTAACTTCGCCGAGCTCAATCACCGCACCAAAACGTTCGGCTTGCTTGCGTAAGTCATCGGCCAGAGTTAGACCAGCCACACCATCGGGAAAACCCGGGTAGTTGTCGATTTTATCGGTTACAGCGGCTAGGCCTCCGACGACACCGCGCTCGAATAACAGCGTTTCGATGTCTTCGCGGGTAGTATAGATTGCAGCCGTTAATGCGGCTGGACCGGCACCGATGATGATGACTTCGTGTTGGGGAATTGCGGTAGCATCACTCATTTTACGCGACTGCCGGAGCTAAGCGAGCCAGGTTATAGCCGACGATCACTTCCTGGGATTCGTCGTGCTTGGTAACAACCGTAACAGGAACAGTTAATGCGCCAGAGAGCTGTAAAGCTTCGGCCTGGCGGTGAGGATGCTCATCGAGGTTTACCTCTTCGTAGGTCATGCCCTTGGCGCCTAGGTACTTTTTAACCATTTGGCAGTAGCCACAGGTATTGGTGGTGAAGATTGTGATGTTTTTGACCATAGCTTGTTCCCCTTGATTTTATATTTTTAGACGAATGTTTCGACTTGTTTCGTTTCTAGTGAATAGTATATATAGCGCTTAAGTAATGTGCAAGACGCTACATATTGTGTTTTTTACCCCAAAACATCCCAGTGGGTTGTTTTGTAGACGCGAGCGAAGCGTCTTGTGCGTATATTATTGGCCAATCTTGCTAAGGCTAATATCGAACACCAGGTCGGCGTTGGCTGGAATGCCAGAACCAGCAGGCGGATTGGCTCCGTAAGCCAGGTTGGCCGGGATGAGTAAACGACGGGTGCCGCCCTCTTTCATGCCTGGTACACCCTGTGACCAGCCAGCAATCACGCCGCTGAGCGGAAAGGTCACTTCTTTACCAGTGTCTTTTGAGCTTTGGAAGATAACGCCGGTACTAGCGACTGCACCAGTGTAGTGAACAGTAACGGTTGCGCCGGCTTTTACTTCGTTGCCGGTTCCGGGAACGGTATCAATTTTTTTGAGCTCGGTAATGCTACCCAGCGGTGTAAAATCTGCTAATTGTGTGCCCTGTAGTTTGTTGCCGTCCACTTTTGCCTCCGTTTGTTTAGTAGTGCTAGTATCTGTTGTGCTGGTCTTTTTCTTAGCGTTATTATCAGAAATAGTCTGAACGATGACCGCGATGGTTAGTGCTGATGATGAGAATATAAATAGTGCCGCAAAAAACATTGCAGTCGCGCGATCGCGTTTTCGTGACATGGAACCTCCGTTTGTTTCCCAACTAGTATACCGTACCTAAGCTGGAATCGTAAGCTCAATTGGCTCGTCCGGAAAGTCTCCGGCAAGACCGCGAATTAACAGCTGCTTTAGCTCCTTCGGTCGAACATCGGCCTCGGCTAAATCCTTGATTGGTATCCACATCGGCTCGTACAAATTCTGCCCACCGGCATTACTGTGTGCCTCTTCTGAATCGGCTGCTAAAGCCGGTTCGCCAGATACGTAATCGGCTAGATAAATGTATTGCAGGCCGTACATCGGGCCGGCGTCCTCCACAATGACCAAGCGGTGATTGGTGATGGTAATGCAGGCTTCTTCGGCGACTTCACGGTAAAGTGCCTGTTCAGGTGTTTCGCCAGGGTCAACGCCACCACCTACCAGTGCGTAGAATTTGTCACCAAACTTGCTGCGCTTCATAATTAACAGCTTGTTGTCTTTGGTCACGATAACGCGCGCGGAGGTTCTCATAGGTACAGTATAGCTCAGGACGGGTAACTATTGCCGCCATCGGTCACGAACAGGTCATGCGGATGACTCTCGCTCAGTGAGGCACTGGTAATCCGACGTAGCACTGCGGTACTCCAGAGGTCATCAATTGTCGGGGCGCCAACATAGTAAAAACCAGATTTAACGCCCTCCAACATAGTGGCAACAACGGTTTCAATACTGCCGCTGCACGGCACCAAGCCTTCGACGCCTTCAGCGACCATCACCGTCTTACTAGTGTAGCTCTTGCCGTGGAACTCGTCTTCAGAGCTAATTTCTTTACCCCGTTCCATGGCGCCGATGGAGCCCATGCCGCGGTACTGCTTAAAATCGTACGATTTAGCACCGTTCACGATGCTACGGAAACGGGCCGGAACCTCTGCGGCAGTCATGCTAACTAATGCACCTGGCGATTGCTCAGTGGCCGCAAACAGCCGTCCCATCATCACTGTTGAGGCGCCAGCTGCCAGCGCCTTTGTCATGTCGCCGTAGTAATTGATCCCCCCGTCAGCAATAACTGGCACGCCATGCTGGCGAGCAACTTCGGAGGTTTCTATAATAGCGGTCATTTGCGGCACACCCATACCAGAAACAACGCGTGTCGTACAAATAGCACCAGGACCCATACCGACGCGAAGACCGTCTGCGCCGGCTGCGATCAGCGCTTCAGCACCCTCGGCAGTCGCCACATTACCAGCAATCACATCAACCTTGTGATGCGCTTTTATGTGGGTAACCGCCTCGACAACGGCTTTGGAAAAACCATGAGCTGAGTCGACTATGATTACGTCAACGCCACTGACGACCAGGGCTTCGACGCGAGCTTCATATCCGGGGCTGGAGCCAACGGCAGCTCCAACAAGCTGGTTGGCTTTTTTGACTGCCGCCACTTCGCCTGCCTGATCTTTGACGCTCAAGTTGCGGTGAATAATGCCGATGCCACCGAGTTTTGCTAGAGCAATTGCGAGCTTTGCCTCGGTCACGGTGTCCATTGGCGCCGATACGAGTGGTATTTTGAGCGTAATATTTCGCGTAAGTTTGGTGGACAGATCTATGTCTGAACGTAAAAACCCGGCATAACCGGGTTTTAGGAGGACATCATCAAAGGTTAGGGACGGGACTGAATTAATTACCATAATCAATTCTAGCCGTAAGCTCTATACTTTGTCAAAAAAGTTTATTTATACGCGTTCGGCGTTTAATTCTTGGCGAGCACCTGCAGCAATATCTTCAAGCAATTTATTTACTTCTGTGTCGGTTAGGGTACGCTCGTAGCTGGCTATTGATAGGCGCAGTGTGATCTGTTTATAGTCCTGGTCCTCGGCTTTTTGATAGATACCGATTGGACTGATATTGAACGACGTGTTGTCCGGGCCAAGTTTAGCGAGCTCGGCTTCAACGAAATCTTGTAGCGCCATGTAGCTGATGTCG
>JAQBRQ010000006.1 GCA_028286385.1 Candidatus Saccharimonadota bacterium | reverse complement strand
CAACGCTCAAGAGGCGGTCGAGTTCTACATTTCAGTGTTTCCGGATAGTAAAATTGTTGCAACTTCATACTATCCAGAAGAGGGTTTACTTGATTTTCAAAAAGAACTCGCCGGCAAAGAACTGACTGTTGAATTCGAACTAAGCGGCAACCGTTTTGTGGCTATTAACGCCGGCCCGGAGTTCAAGTTCAACGAATCAGTATCCTTCTCAATTCCCTGTGAAGATCAAAAAGAAATTGATTACTACTGGGAAAAGCTCTCTACTGTGCCGGAATCAGAACAGTGTGGTTGGTGCAAAGACCAGTATGGGCTGAGTTGGCAGGTTGTACCAAAAAACATGGAAGAATTAATGAAGCGTCCTAATGCATTTGCCAATATGATGCAGATGAAAAAACTCACCATCGAGGATTTCTAACTTA
Organism: Candidatus Saccharimonadota bacterium; assembly: GCA_028286385.1. GTDB lineage: Bacteria > Patescibacteriota > Saccharimonadia > Saccharimonadales > UBA4665 > RYN-405. The sequence goes on along the minus strand of JAQBRQ010000006.1, from coordinate 45,866 downwards.
TTTAGTATTCAAAGAGTTTACTGACTCATCGATTTACCAAGCCATAGTAAACGATTGCTTATTGCTTTACCCTTAATTTGTGATCGATCAGCTCTTAAGCCGTTACTCTTGATACTCAGGTAGTCCCTCCAGGCTTTGACTCTCCAATATAAGATTACCTGCATTATCATTGGTAGGTAGATATAGCTAAATTTGTCTTTAATAAATCTTGGTGATCTTTTCGGCTCCGTAAAACTACTTAAGATATCATTACCACTATTAACAAGAAGCTTATCGACCCGAATAATGTCTCTTAATACATTTTCTGTATCGTCGTTGTCGAGCATTTTTACCATAACGAGCGACAGGTCATGATTGATATGTGCATTTGCTCCCATCAATATGTAGATAAAATTAGGTAATCGTTTACCAGTTTTTGGAGTAAGTAGTTTAGCCCACGCAACAGGTAGATCATTGCTCCCCGCTAAGGCCTCATTTATTGCAGCGAAATAATAGTGGGAAAAACATAAAGTGAAGTTCTCAATAAATTTCGGATTTTCAAAATATCCATTATCTAACGCTTCGCCTATTGCAGCCGTTACCACGATGTAAGCACTGTTGAAGGGGGCTACCCTCGAAAAGTCACTGTTTATTAGTTGACTGTCAAGACTCCGTAACTTAAAAAGCAACTTTTTAAAGGTATCGATCGATTCTATATCAATGCTATTTATTTTTGTAACAGGCACTAGAAAAGTATACCACTGAGGAGCTAGCGGGTAACGACTTTGGTCGACAGCTTAATTTAGAAACTATCTTGTTTGCGATACATTATTTACCGCGCGCTGAGCGTTTCCCCACGCATCATTAGCCTTATTCCATGCCATAACCGAGAGAGCCAAGGCGATTGCGGCTCCGATTAATGCCAAAGTAGCTAAGGTCCTGGCTGCTGATGCACTTACATGTGCGTCTCTCACATCTCTATTTAGATGTCGTCTTTCGTCGTAATCATCTACTGCCATGTCGCTGCTCCTTTTTTTTAATTAATACGACTAGATTTGCATCTCTGCCGAGGTTAGTCTGTAATTAAACGTACAAGTTTCATCAGTAATAGTATGAGTTCAAAGTACGCCCATAGGGGGAGCCAGGCATAAGCAGTACGTTAAACACCACTTTTATGGTAATTTATTTTTATGTCTGAGTTCTCAAATAATAATCCCGAGCAAAGTGCTCTAGGTGAATTTTACCTAAGGGCTGGTATAGCTGCGGACATCGAGGCAATGGCTCTTTTAACAGAACGGGCTAGTGCGCATAGCGTGGGTGAACCGCTTCCACCAACAATTCCAAATGCAGCAGAAGCTTATGGTGAACTTCAAAAACGTAGACATTACGATGGGTACTGGTCTCATTTAGCCTTTGACGCCGATAAACTTGCCGGTTTCACAGCTGGCTACTCCGGCACCTGGAAAGGCGAAGACGACAAAACAAATTCTCAATATTTATGGTTGTTGATGGTAGACCCTGATTATCAGCGTAGAGGTCTCGGCAGAGCATTAGTTAGAGTTGCCGCCGATGCTTCAAAACAGAATGGGGCAGAAAATCTTATACTTTATGCGGCTTCAGACAACACCCGAGAAAGTAAGCTTTATGAGTCGGAAGGCTTTGAAAAGGTTAGTAGTGTTCTAAGCGACACTCAAGGCGAACTCGCAAAGTACTGTCTTAAGCTAAAATAACCTTACTGCAACAGAATCTTCAAGCCCGCGAAGGTTGCGAAGTACGTCCAGTGGGGGAGTGAGCCCCAATGACTCTTTTTGTTATTGCCTTATCATGTACCGAGGAGTATCGTACAGGTAAATTAGGAGGATCGTCATGGCCGAGATATTCCCAGATAGAGCAGAGCCCGAACAAGCCGAAATAGCAGCCTACGTAGACCAAAACCTAGACGGCTACGTTGCCGATTTAGCTGGGGCACTTAAAGCAACCGCTGCTACAGGTAGCGCCTACGCTGATATTGCACGCCCTGTGTTAGCTGATCAAACTAGGGTAGAGGTGCAAGGACGAGATCAAATCCTGGAACGGCTTAAAGAGCATTTTTTACCTCAATATCCCAACAGGGTGATGGACCGAATATACCGTGTGGAGCATGGTGGCAATGCGGCCAAAGAAATGGATCCACCAGCTTTATGTTTTGAGGTCATCCGTTTCTTTGTCCCTCAACAAGGCGATAAAACTGCGTCAGGTGATGCAGATACAAGAGTTGATCTAGTCTGAGTTGAATACTCAACCATACTCCATATCACCAAACACAGAGGGGCTAAGCTATTTACGAATACCGCACTTTGTCGTATTTTTGCTTTATGTCATATGAAATCTTTAGCACACAAGATACTGGTCACGTTATTTCAGCAGTTTATTCAGGCCCAGACCTCGCGAGTCTTCCTGATATTTTTATTTACCTGGACGAAGACGCATGGACCTCAGTTACATTTGTATCTGATCTGCCGCCAGATATGCGCCATGAACCAAAGGAGTCTTTTAGCATCATGGATGCCCTGAAGATTATTCCGAAGCTAAGGCCCCACATTCGCGACGGCAAATTTGAGTTTGGGACCGCGCTACTTCTCCTCAGATAGCGCTGCAAACACCACGATGTTTTCTGAGTATTGCTTTTTTGATGCGTCCCAAGTGCCGCCGCATGTAATAAGACGGAGCACCGGGGAATCGGCATTGCCGTAGACTGTCTGGTTAGGGAAATTATCCTGATCGTAGGCACGCACTGCACTGACAGTAAAAACTGCGGTTTGCCCATCTTGTCGACTTACATAGACCTTCTGGCCGGGCAAGAGTTTTCCAAGTTCAAAAAATACAGATGGTCCGCTTTTAAGGGTATCGACGTGTCCGATAATGACCGATGTGCCTGTTTCGCCAGGGCTTGCGGAAGCTGTAAGCCAAGCTGCTTTATCGACATCAGCCCCCGTCGGCACAGCGGGGCTACCGTCAGCGTTCAAGCCAGTGTTTATAAGAGCTGAATCTACCTTGATGGAGGGTATCCGTACATTGGTAGGCTCTGAGTGTGGCAGGCTTGCCGTGCTTTTAGTTTCAGTGGCAACAGTCTCATTCTGCAGTTGTGGCATCGGGGCCTGCTGCTGATCAATCACGACAAGGCCTATGCAGGACAAGCCAATAATGATTAATATGCTATCTACCGCCCGATACCAAAAACCCTGGTGCTTATTTTTTTGCGAGTTCGGCTGCTTGCTCATGGCGTGCCTTTACAGCCAATACGCCTGCTGAGCTAAGCGAAAGTATACCTGCTACAAGTGCGGTAACGTGCTCCAGGCCAGTTGTAGAGCCACCGCCTGTTTCAACTGGTCCCGCAGCAACAGGAGGCCCTGCACCCCTTCCGCCAGTGGGAGCGGGGGCACTAGGCTGCTGAGGCTGATTGGCTCCTCCAGCGCTTGGGGCAGGGGTTTGAGGAGCCGGAGCAGGAGCTGGGGCAGCAGCTTCCTTAACTATGGCTGTGGCTTTCATTTGGGGATGCAAGGTGCAGTGATAAGCAAACGTGCCGGCTTGAGCAAACGTATAGCTATAACTTTGACCATTTTTTAGCTGACCACTGTTTGGGCCGCTCCCCGAATCAGCAGTCACCGTGTGTGGCGTACTGTCTCTATTGGTCCAGGTTACTGTTGTGCCTTTCTCGACTGTTACAGACGTTGGCGAATAGGCAGAATTCTGTATGGTGACGTTGCTCGTTGACTGGGCAGCGGCAGTACCTAATAACATAGGTCCATCGCTAATGCTACCAAGCACTGGCACACCACCAACCCCCAATATTGTTACGGCAAGAGTCGTCACGATTATTTTTCTCATAGCTATACCTCCCGAAAAAGTTAAGATAACGTTACAAAGTTAAGATACGTTACGTTGTTAATATCTTTGACCGTAACAAAGTCCAACCACCAATGCAGTGAGAAAACTCGCAAACATACCATGCATTATACTTGCCATTATATCGCTTTTGTGGTATTTTATATCAATATGCGCGCTGAAAGATTGAAAGACCATAGATACATCGAAGAATGGGAGCCATTTTGTACTTCCGGATATACTCTGCTGCCACGACTTTATCAGCATAGAGATGGAAGAAAACACGTTTATTTTTCAAAAGATGGGCAAAGTATTCAAGGTCGTGAACACAGCAGAAATGTAACAAGGATAGCCTATCGAACCTGGCCTGGTAGCGGTGCGATGTTCCTAGGAATGTCTGCGGAAGAAAGTCTGCGAGGATCAGGGCTAGCAGTCAAACTTGTAGACTTTTTTAGGAATGCAGTCGAGGAGCGTGATGCGCCACTCACCTCAACCGGAAAAATTAATAAGCCGCTCGTGGCCTTAACGCTCACACGAGCAGGCTTTGAGCCTGTCGCTGATGAAGTGCTGGTCGAAATACTCCCCAAGTCTAAACACGAGGATTCAGAAGTACCGAGGGTACATTTTGTTAAAGGGTGCCCAAATAGCGCAGGTGTAATGGATAGTTCCGGCGGGGGAAGGTTTTTTGACGTGGTTGAAGCCGCCAGAGTTGTTAGCTCCTATCCAATTAACTCGCCCGAAATGACAGTAGCAATAAACACCTGCTATCTGCCTCCTAGGCATAATTAAAGCAGTTGTAAGAAATACCGTTGAGCTAATGCATGCGCAAAGGTACCGTGGAATAATGTAGATTTACTGTAGCTTTCCGGGAGGCGACATCTTGAATAAATACCGCGTGGACGAGGAGCTCGATAAAAAACCTAAATCACGGTTTTTGGCCTTACTGCAGTCAATGTCGAAGGCGGCAGCGTTGCTGCTTGGCGTAATCGGACTACCAATCCTTACCATACTTATTACGGCACTCCTGCTTCTAGATCAGTCGCAGCATAAGCCAACGCCACCATCGGCTCGGCCAGGGCAATCAAAACCGCAGCATAAGGGCACTGCACCAGGCCAGCCAGGTTCGCCAGGTTCGAAGCAGTCAGATGGGGGGGCAGCTGGTGAGCTCGGATTTAGGGGAAAAGCTGGCAACCCCCAGTCCGGCAACACAAGCGGCAATAGCCGCCCTCAAGCGGCAGCGGCGGCGACCCAGACCGTGGCAAGTAACTACACGCCACCGGCCGCTTCGCAGCAGACCGCCGCTGCTTTGCCCACACTTACACCTGTGACTGCAGCTGGGCCACCATCGAGCCAGGCGCTGCCGACGGCAGCGCCTATCGATACCAGCCTACTGAGCCACGTCATGTCACTCCTTGGTTTATGAGCCCAACAGTTTTATAGGGCACGTGGTAACAATGTTGTTCCCACGTGCCCTGGTTTTGAGATAGGTGGATATATCTCTAAGGAGGCGGTTAAAAGTGAATGAAAACGAGACCAGCGACACTTACCGTGGCCTCACTATATGAACCGGCATTGTCGGCATTATATTGACTGACACCGATGGTTCCATCACCGTTCACCGACTCGACGTACATCACGTGTCCGTACGTTCCGCTATTCCTGACGGCAATATCGCCAACGCGTGGAGTAGCATCAACAGGGATACCTTCTGCTCGAGCATTGTCGTCCCAAAGATTAGCGTTACCGTGGCCACCCCAATTGGGCATGTGCCTGCCTGAGCTTGCCACTTTCCAGGCGGCGTAGGAGGTACACTGTCGTTTGTACATTCCCCATGTGTCACTCGAATCTACATTGAATGGAGCATTCGCCCACGGGTAACTGGTACCTGGCGCGCTCACTATTGCAGCTGCCAAAGCTGCTGGTGCAGGTGGTTCGGGCGGAGGCGGTGCAGGCGCAGGGGTAGGTGCAGGTGGTGGTGCAGGCGCTGGCGTTGGTGGTTGTTCCTTTTTTTGTGAAACTTTCTTCGGCGCGTACGCCACAGCTTGCTTCACCGATTGCTCTACAGGCGGCTTATCCAGCACGGGCAACTGAAATGTCGCGGCGCTGGCGGTCACTGCAAACATCAAAATAGCTAGTGAGTTGAACAGCACACTCGTCCTCACGAATAGCGATCGATGCTTGTGGTTTTGTGGTAATTTTGTGTAGTACGCCAAGTCTCGAATAATGTGACGTTGGCTATGATTTTTTGTTAATATGTTATGTTTTGGCGTGCCTTGAAAAAGGGTACGTCTTACCATAATCTCCTAATCATTTGCTTGATGAAGTTGCGAACAATTTACGAACATCGCAACCTATCGACTATAGCAATTATCATAGCTATGGTCAAGGCTACCGCTGCCGATCTCATGAAGCACTTCTGTAATATATGCGACTGCAGATAGACCCGATTCGCGGTAGTATAAAAATGCAAAGGGAGGCACCAATGAAAACAATCACCGTTGTTAATCATGGTCGCAGGGTAGTACTACATGTACGTAAACAACCGCCTCACATCCGTGACCCAACTAGGTAACTCGCGCATAACCGCAAAAAGCGCCCGCCAAAGGGCGCTTTTTTATTGGCAGGCCGGCTGGTATAGTTAACTCTACATATGACACAAATCCCAGACAGCACGCTCAAAGCCACACCAGAACTCGAAGATTTTGGTCACAAATACACCGAAGAAGGACAGGGCAAGATCGGTCGAAAACTGCTCGATGGCTACTTTTCGTCGGTTGCCTCATTGGTCGATGCCAGCGGCATTACCGGTCAAGGGAACATCAAAGCAATTGAAGTTGGTTGCGGCGAAGGCTTCTCAACGTTGCGATTGCGCGAAATGCTGCCGGCTAACGTTGAGCTGGAAGCTTCTGAGTTTGTCGCCAAATTAGTACCCGAAGCGCAAAAACGCAACCCAGATGTTAAAATCATCGAAGAAAGCATCTACGAAACAACTCACGCCGACAATAGTTTTGACCTGATATTCTTATTGGAAGTGCTTGAGCACCTTGATTACCCCGATAAAGCGCTGCAAGAACTAGCCCGCATCTTAAAGCCTGGTGGCTACTTGGTGCTAGGCGTACCACGCGAACCTCTGTGGTGCATGCTAAACATGGCCCGCGGCAAATATCTAGCTCATTTTGGTAATACGCCTGGTCACTTGAACCACTGGCCAACTTTCGCCCTAAAGCGTGACATTAAAAAGCACTTTGGACCGATCGTCAAACACCGCACACCGCTACCTTGGACACAGGTTCTTGCTCAAAAGCGCAACTAGCTTGGTTATTGTTCGTAAAGCAGTTACTATTGAGGTATAAACGAGGTATACCAACATGTTCAAGTCCCAAAAAACCCCAAAAAAATCAAAAAATAACCAAAAACCACAGCTAAGCCCGCTACAACGACTCAGTTTGTTTTTCTTTATGCGCCCCCGCAAAACTGTTCTGATCTTACTGACTGTCGTTCTATTTGGCGCAGCTTGTTACAGCACGCTGCTCAAGCGCGAAGGCTTTCCAAGTATTAACACGCCATTCGCCGTAGCTAACGGTAGCTACTTAGTGAACGATCCGGCCAAGGTCGATGCCGATATCGCCAAGCCGCTCAGTAATTTCCTGCTGAAGCAGGAGGGCGTAAAGTCAGTTGAAACCAAGAGTTTCGGTAACTTCTATTCCGCGATTGTATCCTACAAAGATAACGTTAACGCCACCGCCAGAAGTGTTCAATTAAATAATCAAATCAGTGCACAGCATATTCTGCCAGCGCAAGCTACGGTCAAACTAGCGCCGTTTGAATTCGGCTTCACAGAACGTGGCGATGATATGGTTGTTTCGTTTTACGATAAACACGGTACGGCCACCACCGAAGATTTAGTAGCCCAAGGCAAAAAAGCCGCAGCCTTTATTTGGAGTAAGGATCTACCGCTAGTAAAAGGCGTAGCGATCATCGATCCATATGAATCAGCCCTCGACCCAACTACTGGTACGCAGCAATTAAATCAAAAATCGTTCGACCGTTTTGGCAAACGCGAAGACAACAAGAATAATTTTTATAGCTCAGTTGTTGTCGGCATTAAAGCCGAGGAAGGTGCTGATAATTTAGAACTCGACGCCCAGGTCCAATCGGCCGTTGACGCGCTTAATAAGCAGCCCGAATTTAAGAACTACACAGCCGTAATTAGCGCCAGCTTCGCGCCACAGATTACCGAGCAGATTAATGAGCTGCAAACCTCACTGTTGCTTGGCCTGATCGCCGTACTGATTATTGGCTCGATCGTCATCGCGGTTCGTGCATCATTTGTGATCGTGCTGTCGATGGTCACGGTGATTGCTATCGTTAACGGGCTGCTCTATCTAGCCGGTTACAGTCTGAACACCATCACGCTGTTCGCACTCATTTTGGGCCTGTCGCTAATCGTTGACGACACCATCATCATGGTTGAGGCACTCGACTCACAGCGTCGTAAACAAAAAGATCCCGCCAAAGCTGTCACCCAGGCTACCGGTAAGGTTAGCCGGGCAATGATCGCTGCTACATCCACGTCGGTGCTTAGTTTTGCACCACTGCTGTTCGTGGGCGGTATTTTAGGCAGCTTCATCCGCGCGATTCCGGTAACTATCATCGCATCGTTACTCATCAGCTTGCTGGTCGCGCTGGTGTTTATCCCGCTGTTTGCACGTTTCTTGTTGCTGGGCAAAAAGCAGATGGGCGAAGAGCACGTGCACGAACTGGCAGCCGGTTTTGAAGCCCGGATTGCCAAGCTCATATCTCAGCCGATGCTGTGGGCTAAAGGCTCAACCAAAAAGCTGCTGGCCGTTGGCGTGATAGCCCTAGTAATTGGCTTTGGCTTTATCGGTGCCGGTGGCTACTTGTTCCAAAAGGTCACCTTTAACATTTTCCCGCCGAGCAAAGACGCCAACCAGCTCAGCACCACGATTGTCTACAAGCCGAATACCGACATTAAACAGGCTCAAATAATTGCCGACAAGGTCGATAAAATTGTTGGCGATACGACCGGCGACAACTTCGCAAAGGCCTCATATTTCGGCCAAGCCAACATTCAAAGCGCCATGTTAGTGACCGATGTCATCGACTACAAGCAGCGAGACATTACGGCGCCTCAGATCATCAAGCAACTCAACGATAAGTTTAAAAACTTTGATGACGCCACCGTCGCATCAGCTCAGCTCGACAACGGGCCACCAGCTGCAGCCTTTACCGTCAAGATCGACTCCAGCCAGAACCGTGAAGGGGCTATGCGTCTGGCAAGTGACCTCGCAAGCTACCTCACAAATGACGCTCAGCTAAAACGACCAGACGGCTCCATCGCCAAGATCGATAGCGTGGCAATTGGCAACTCCAGCATCTATGCCCGGAGTGACGGCAAAGCATATGTCGATGTAACCGCAAAGTTTGTCGATGACGATACCACCACGCTGGTCACCCTCGCCAAAGACGCCGTAGAGAAGAAGTTTACCCAAGATAAAGTGGCTTCATACGACCTCAACAAAAATGCCATAAGCTTTGATACCGGCCAGGAAGCAGAAAACCAGGATAGCTTTAAGACGCTCGCCCTGGCATTCCCGGCACTACTGCTGGTCATCTACTTTGTTCTGGCTTTCCAGTTCCGAAGCCTGCTGCAACCGCTGCTGATCTTCATGGCGATTCCATTCAGCTTGTTCGGTATTACGCTTGGACTCTACCTGACTGACAATGCCTTCAGCTTCTTCGCGATGCTTGGATTCTTCGCGCTAATCGGCCTCAGCATCAAGAATACAATCTTGCTGACCGATTACGCTAACCAATCCCGTAAAGCCGGCATGCACCCCGTAGATGCCGCACACGAAGCCTTGGCTGAGCGCTTCCGCCCGCTGATCGCCACCAGCCTAACAGCAGTCGTCTCCCTCATTCCACTGGCTATCTCCAGCCCGTTCTGGGAGGGTCTGGCCGTAGTATTGATCTTTGGTCTGCTATCGAGCACATTCTTGGTCATTACCGTCTTCCCGTACTACTACCTCGGCAGTGAATTCTTGCGCCAGCGAGTTAACCGCCGCACTGGTCTGGGTTGGTTGCTACTGACTATACTCAGCGTCTTTGCACTCTCCAAAATTTCAGCATCGTTGGCATTGCTCGCACCAGTGGTTGCCGCGATTCTAGTCTACCTAGTCAAAACAGCTTTCCCTGGTAAAAGTCAGTAGAACAAGCACACACACCGCCATATCTGTTAGACGTAACAAATCCCACTGTTGATTAGCAGCTTACTCTGCATACTAGTTGGCATAACGGTTGGGAGACAACATATGGCAGATATCACTGGCAAGAGAGTAGCAGTTTTAGTTGATGACTATTTTGAACAAGCCGAATTAACCGGTCCAGTACGCACACTTCGGGAAGCCGGAGCCTTAGTCGACATTATCGCCCCGGATGATGGCGAAGTGCACGGTATGAATCATGCCGTGGTTGCTGACACCTTCCAAACCGATAGATCAATCGACGACGTTAAAACAGATGAGTATGACGCGCTTGTGTTGCCAGGCGGTGCCATAAATGCCGATACATTACGCATGAATATCAAAGCCCGTATCTGGGTTAAGAAGTTCATGGATGACAACAAGCCCTTGGCGGTGATCTGCCACGCGCCGTGGGTACTCATATCGGCCGGTGTGGCAGATGGACGTAAGCTCACCAGTTACTGGACCATTCAGGACGATCTGCGCAACGCCGGGGCTATATGGTCAGATCAGGAGGTTGTCATCGATGGTAATTTGATAACCAGTCGCCAGCCAGACGATGTTCCAGCCTTTACGCAGGCGCTGATAGCTCAGCTCGAGTAGGCCCGCTCCTTACAGCGGTGGTATAGTGAGGATATGCAATATATTCTGACGACCGGCTGGGAGGATGGCATAGCAGACCTTACGCAGCGACTCGTCCGCGAGCTTACCACTGGCAGAAACGTCCTGTGGCTGGTCAGCGGCGGCTCAAATATTAAAGCCAGCGTCAAAATAATGGATAATATTCCGTCTGATCTCAGCAGGCAATTGTCGGTTATGCTGGCCGATGAGCGATACGGCGACGTCGGCCATGCCGACTCTAACTGGGCGCAATTATTGGAAGCCGGGTTTGACCCCCAACATGCCCAACTGTTGCCAGTACTACAGAAAAACCTGACGCTCGAGGAAACCGCCCAAAGCTACAATAAACTTGCCGGTTGGGCCATTGCCGACGCCGATAGCATTATCGCGCAGCTTGGTATTGGCGAGGACGGACATATCGCTGGTATTTTACCGGGGTCAGGGGCCGCGGCCGAGCAAATCGAGTTAGTTGTTGGTTACCACAGCGAATCATATGATCGGCTGACGCTGACGCTTCCAGCTCTAAAAAGCGTCAATGCAATCTACGCCTTTGCCTTTGGCGATACTAAACATCAAGCCTTAATTACGCTACAATCAAAGAAGCTCGATCCAGCTGTTCAGCCAGCTCAAATACTAAAGCACGTACCGGAAGCGTACTTGTATAACGACCAGATAGGGGATCCAACATGAAAATAGCAATCCACGGCCTAGGCCGCATGGGCATGCAAATCGCTCGCAAATTAGCCGAAGATGGTCATACCGTTATCGCGCATAACCGCAGCCTTGAGCCCATCAATGAAGCCGTCGGCTACGGTGCTGTTGCCGGCACTACCAAAGAAGATGTGGTTGCCGCTTTTGGCGACGAGCAAGTTGTTTTATGGGTTATGTTGCCGGCCGACATTGTTGATGCCCAGGTTGATGAGTGGCTGGCCCTGATTCCAAAAGGCAGCATTATTATCGATGGCGGCAACTCGGACTTCCGCAAAACCAAGCAACTCAACCAAGTTATCGCAAGTGCAGGCTCACAACTGATTGACGTCGGTACCAGTGGTGGCGTCTGGGGCTACCAGAATGGCTTCTCAATGATGGCCGGCGGCGACAATAAGGACGCTTTTGCTGTTGTTGAACCAGCACTCAAAACGCTGGCCGCTCCCGAAGGCGCTTACTACCACTTTGGCCCGAGCGGCAGCGGTCATTTCGTTAAAATGACCCACAACGCCATCGAGTACGGCATGATGGAATCACTAGCCGAGGGCTACCGCATGCTCAAAGAAGGCCCTTACAAAGAACTTAACCTGGCAGCTGCCGGCGACGTTTGGCAACATCACAGCGTTGTTACGTCATGGCTGAACGAGCTATCGCAAGCCGCACTCGCCAAGAACCCCGAGCTGGAAGGCATCGATGGCTTCGTAGCCGAAAGCGGTGAAGCGCGCTGGACACTGGAAGCCGCCAAAGAGCAGGGCATGGAGCTCCCCAGCATTCAAGCCGCTTTTGACGTGCGCTTGGCGTCACAAAAAGGCGAGACAAACTTCGCTACCAAACTACTTGCCGCTATGCGCAATGCCTTCGGCGGCCACGAACTCAACAAATAGACTCTGCAGAGGTTGGGTGCATGATGCATCTACGTGCTAAAGTAAAGAAGTTGTTAGCATTAAAATAATCTGGATAAAATAACATGCCCCACGGACCCGTCATTGTAGTCTTTGGTATCACCGGTGATCTAAGCAAGCGCAAATTGCTGCCAGCGCTGTACCATTTGCTACGACAGGGCGAGCTGCCCGAAGATACTAAAGTCGTCGGCCTCAGTCGCCGTCCGCTTAGCGCCGAAGATCTCTTGAGCACCGTTGAGCTGTGCGTTCTGGAGCAAGATAAAGTCTGTGATCCAGTTGGCTTGGCTCGTGTGCGAGCGTCGCTGCAAACACATCAATTAGATCCAGAGAATGCCGCCGACTACCAATCGCTCAAGAAACTGCTTGATAGTTATGACGGTAATGGCCACCGTGAGCGATTATTCTACATGTCGGTTCCAGCCGCTGCTTACGCGCCAATCATTCAGCACTTTGCCGCGGTCGGCCTCAATGGCCCGCAGAGCCGCTTATTACTCGAAAAACCCTTCGGGTATGATGTGGCGAGCGCACAAGAGTTAGTCAACCTGGTCAATCAAGACTTCCAGGAAAGTCAGATCTATCGTATTGATCATTATTTGGCCAAAGAAACCGCTCAGAACTTATTGGCTTTTCGTATGCATAACCCTATCTTCAGCCCGCTCTGGAGCGCCAGCCATATTCAGCGCGTACATATTACCGCCAACGAAACAATCGGCATTGAAGGCCGAGTAGCTTTTTATGAACAGACCGGTGCGCTGCGCGATCTCATCCAAAGCCACCTCATGCAACTCCTCAGTATTACGCTGATGGATTTACCATCCGACATGAGCAGTGAGGCTATACATCTCAGTAAGCAACATTTTATGGAACAGCTGAAGCCGGCCGATCTACGTAAAGCCACCAGAGGGCAGTACAGCGGTTACCGCGATGAGGTTAATAATCCGCATAGCACAATCGAGACCTACGCCCGCATACACCTCGAGCACAGCGCCGAACGCTGGCAAGGAACCGATATCATTCTAGAAACCGGCAAAGGATTGGCCGAAAAAACAACCGAGATCACCATTGAATTCAAGAATCCGCACGAGCGAAGACGCAACAATCTGACATTTCATATTCAGCCAAACGAAGGTATTGGCCTCGATTTAGTTGTTAAGGAGCCAGGCTTCGCTAATCACATGCACCACACTTCGCTCGATTTTCGTTATGCCGACACCTTTAAAGACATGCCGCATGTTGATGCCTACGAAAGGGTTTTGATGGATGCCGTCAGGGGTGATCAGTCGCTGTTTGCCAGCGACCGTGAAGTCCTGGCTACCTGGGAAGTTTTGCAGCCTATTTTGGATGCTTGGCAGGGTTCCGAAACCGATCTTAAACCATACGAGTTAGGCTCAGACGGACCCAGTTAACTATGCTTATTGACCTTTTAATCGTTGGCCTGGCCGTTAGTGCTCTGTACCGCGGCAAACAGATCGGTTTTGTGCGACAAGCCTGTTCGACGGGTGGTTTTTTTATCGGGCTTTTTCTGGGCGCTTGGCTGGAGCCGCATACTGTCAGCCTGGTGAGCGGTCAAACCGCAAAAGGGCTCATTACCTTAATGACAACGCTCGGCTTGGCGCTGGTTTTACTAACCGTCGGCGAATACGCTGGCTTCCACTTGAAGCATCGAGTCATACCTAAGCGCCTCAACGGCTTCGACAATGGGCTCGGATCGGTGCTCGGCGTAGCAACCTTAATTTTTAGTGTTTGGCTGTTAGCCGCTGTCAGCATTAGTTTGCCATTTAATGGCCTGCAGTCGGCGGTCGATAGCTCGCGAATTATTGCCCGGCTTAACCGCGTATTGCCAAATGCGCCAAACGTTATTGCTGACCTCGGTCAGTTGATTGACCCCAACGGCTTTCCAAAAGTCTTTACCGGCCGTGAGCCGCAACCTCGAACTACCGCTAATTTACCGTCTCTCGGCGAGCTAGAGACGGCAGTCAAGCAAGACCGGGATTCGATTGTAAAGATAATTGGACAGGGTTGTGGTGGCATCGTTGATGGCTCGGGCTTTGTGGTGCGACCAGACTTGGTAGCGACCAATGCCCATGTGGTGGCCGGCATCAAGAATCCGCATGTCCAAGACGACAATGGCACGCATAAGGCTACCGTTGTCTGGTTTGACCCTAACCTCGATTTCGCAATCTTGCGCGTCAACGATCTGGCTGGGCGAAGTCTTAAGTTATCAACGGCCACAGCAAGCCCTGGCACACCGGTTGCCATTCTTGGCTATCCCGGTGGCGGTGTGTTTGTAGCCAAGCCCGGGGCCGTACTCGATCAGTTTATCGCCAGTGGCCGTAACATTTACGGAAAAGCCAGTGCCAGTCGACAGGTTTACGAAGTTCAAGCCGATATTATCCCAGGGAACTCCGGGGGCCCAATGGTATCTAAGGACGGTTCTGTCGTAGGAGTTATATTCGCTGAATCAACAACGTATGACCAAGTTGGCTATGCATTGACTGCCGCTTCAATTAGCGACGCCATCGCCCAAGCCGAGTCTCGTAACAGGGTTACCGGCACCGGCCAATGCGCAGAGTAAATATTTGCTATACTGTAGGAAGATGAGCATCAAAAACCTAACACTACAAAAAGCACTCCCATACATTCTACTTATTGGCGGTATTATCGGCTATACCGCTGCCTTTATTATCATGTTCGAAAAGATCCAGCTTCTCGATAACCCTGGCTACGTTCCGTCATGCGATCTCAACCCTGTTATTAGCTGCGGCAGTGTCATGGAGAGTAAGCAGGCCAACGCCTTCGGCTTCCCTAATCCGTTCATTGGGCTTGGAGCGTTCCCAGTACTAGCAGTGATCGGTGGCGCAATACTGGCTGGCGCTAAGTTTAAGCGCTGGTTCTGGCTTGGCTTAAACGCCGGCTTGGTGTTTGCGCTGGGGTTTGTACACTGGCTGTTCTTCCAAAGCGTCTACAGCATTCAAGCACTGTGTCCATATTGCATCGCTGTCTGGATTGTATGTATCACGACGTTTTGGTATGTCACGCTCTACAACATCGATCAGAAAAACATTAAGCTACCGAAGGGCAAAGCCATGACAGCCTATGGCTGGGTGCGTCGTCATCACCTTGATCTGCTCGTACTGTGGTTCCTAGTGATTACCGGATTAATCCTGAACCACTTCTGGTACTATTACAGTCGATTCTTCTAAACAAGCAGGCCAAACAAAAACATGCCGAAAAAACAAAGAGATATATTTCAAAAAAGTGCCGAAGCTCCAGCCGAGTTTTTGGATCGCAGTATTGCTACCAGTCAAAAGCTGACGGCAGCTTTGCCATCAAACAAGCTGATGAAAAAGACCGAAGACTACTGGCACATGCTTGGCCCAGGCTTAACCACTGGTGCTTCCGATGATGATCCGTCGGGCATCGCCACCTACTCGCAGACCGGCGCCCAGTTCGGCTACCAGTTTTTGTGGCTGGCGCCGTGGACGTTCCCATTGACTGCTATGGTTCAGGAAATGTGTGCTCGTATCGGATTGGTTACTGGCAGGGGACTTGCCGGTAACATTCGGATACACTTTAGCCGTCGCATTTTATTTACCTGTTCCATATTCCTATTTATTGCCAACGCCGTTAACATTGGCGCCAACATGGGGGCTATGGCTAAAGCCTCTCAGCTGCTGTACCCCCAGCTCAGCTTTGGCTGGATGGTAGCCGGCTTTACGGCACTCAGCTTGGGGCTACAGATTTTTACCTCATACGTCCGCTACGCTCGCTACTTAAAGTGGTTAGCACTGGTGCTCGTGGCCTACATCTTTTCGGCAATCCTGGCTAACCTTAACTGGAGTGACGTACTGTCACACGCCTTTATACCAAGCTTTACTCCCAACAAAGAATCGATCATTTTACTGTGTGCAATCCTCGGTACCACGATCTCACCGTATTTGTTTTTCTGGCAAACATCACAAGAGGTTGAAGAGCAAATTTTACAGGGCAAAACTACACTGAAGGAACGACGCTTAGCCACAGCGCCGGAAGACATCAAAAGCATGCGCATCGATGTCTGGTCCGGCATGTTCCTAAGCAATTTAGTGATGTTCTTTATAATCGCCGTGTGCGGCGGCCTGTTGTTCACCAATGGCATAACCAACATTGAATCAGCTGCCCAGGCTGCCGAAGCTCTCCGACCATTCGCCGGTGATTACACCTACTTCTTATTCGCAATCGGTATCATCGGGACTGGCTTGCTGGCCATACCTGTATTGGCTGGTTCCAGCAGTTACGCGCTGAGCGAAAGCTTCCGCTGGCGCCAAGGGCTCTATCGTCCGCTCAAGCAAGCCTACGCGTTCTACGGCGTGATTATCATCTCGATGCTGGTAGGGCTGAGTATAAACTTTCTCGGCATAGATCCAATCAAAGCACTCATCTATTCAGCGTTCTTAAACGGCCTGGTTGCGCCAATTATTTTGGCCTTAATTGTGCTGATTAGCAGCAACAAAAAAGTTATGGGTCGCTGGACGAACAGCCGTCGTACGACAATTATTGGCTGGGGCATAACCGGTATTATGGCCTTCGTCGGCATCGCCGGCATCATCTCTATAGTAACGGGGTAGTTACTACTCGGAGCGCAGAGCTTCGATAGGATCTTTACGAGCCGCTTTGAGCGCCGGAACTGACCCAAAAATTATACCGACTAACAGCGACACGCCGGTCGCAATAATCACGACGGGCCAGCTAATCACCGGCTTCAGATCGGTGGTCAGGCGCAACATCAGATTGAGGAAGAATGATAACGCGATACCAATAACGCCACCAGCTAAGCTCAAAACAGTGGCCTCGATCATAAACTGGCTCAGTATCTGTCGATTGGTGGCGCCGACAGCCTTGCGAATACCGATTTCGTGCATGCGCTCGGCAACCGACACCAGCATGACGTTCATGATGCCAATGCCGCCAACCAACAATGATATCGCGGCTACGCCGGCGATCAGGCGGGTCAGGAGGTTGAGGATGTCGTCGCTGCTACCAACACCCTTATTACCCTCTACAACGCTAAAGTTAGTCTGGCCGCCGTGTGATTTTTTGAGCGCTGATTCAATCGATGACGCGACCTGAGCAGTCTGTCCATCATTGGCTTTCACTAAAATTTCGTAGGTTGGCGCCGTGTTTTTGCTGATGCTTTCGGCAACATCATTCGGGATAAAGATGGCATTGTTAAAATCGGCCTGTTCACTGAGCGGTGTGGTATTGAACTTATTAAAAATGCCGCGGACGATAAATTTTTGCCCCTGGAAGGTAAATGATCGGCCGAGTGGCACGTCTTCGTTAAATAAATCTCGCGCAACTTTCTGGCCAACAACAGCCACATTACTGCCGACATCGTTATAGGTTATAAATGCGCCAAATTCTACCGATTGATTGAGCAGCGATGGCAGATCCTCGCTAGTACCAATAACAAAGCCCTTGTCGTAGGTGACACCTTCACTTTTTATGCTGCCGGTGGTGATTGTCAGTGGGGCACTGGCTGTAACTCCCTTGGAACGGGATACCGTCGTAACGTCTTTTTCTGACAGTGAGCCGCTAATATTTAAGCCAGATAACAGGTTAGCGCCATTGCTACTCAAACCGGTACTACCGTGCAACTGAGCGGGACGAACGGTAATAAGATCTTTGCCCATGTGATGAATTTGGCCACTGATTTGCTGTTTGATGCCTTCACCAATCGCAACAACCATGATCACCGACGTGACGCCGATAATTATACCGAGCATCGTCCAGAAGCTGCGTAGCTTGGCACTGCGTACCGAGCTAACTCCAGCTTTTAGGTGGCCGCGGGTTAGGGACTTCATGATTTCTTGCTCCGTGCGGCAATCACTTTTTTGTGACGTTTTACTGGCTTGGCCGCAACTTTTGAAGCCCGCTTTTTGCGCTTTGGCGTTTTGCTCGGCAGGGCTTTCATGAGCGACGAAACGCCGGCTAAATCATCTTCCTCATTCGTTTGCGGCTGGGAGTACAAGGCGCGGCGAGCAGTAATGGCTACGCGGCCAATGGTGGTTTTCTCGTCGTGAATAATGCTGCCATCATGCATATACACAACACGCGTGGCGTACCTGGTGAGTTCAGGGTTGTGCGTCACGAACAGAATCGTGTTGCCCATTTTGTGAATATCGGCCAGCAGCTCCATGACTAGCCGCGAGCTTTCGCTATCGAGATTACCGGTTGGCTCATCGGCAATGATAAGTTTTGGGTTATTGACGAGCGCCCGAGCAATCGCTGCACACTGCGCCTGGCCGCCGCTAAGCTGACTGGGTAAGAAATATTCGCGACTTTGAATACCAACGCGGTCCAACATTTGGCTGGCGCGCTTTAAGCGCTTCTGAACCGATAGACCTTTATAGGTGAGCGGCAGGGCGACGTTTTCGAGCGCCGTTAGTCGAGGCAACAAGTTAAACGATTGAAAAATAAAACCAATAGTATCACGGCGAATTTTGGCTGCATTATTGGGACGCAGGCGAGCAACAGCCTTGTCGGACAGGCTATAGGTGCCGTGGCTCGGTCGATCAAGCAAGCCAATCACATTCATAAGTGTGCTCTTACCGCAGCCGCTCGGGCCCATCACGGCCACGAATTCACCCTTTTCAATAGTTAAGTTGACCTCGTCAAGCGCCAGCGTGGTAGCGTCGCCGAAGCCGTACAGTTTACTGACGTCTTTCAGTTCTATAAGTGCCATTAGTCCTACTAGTGTAACCCCTTATTTGCCAGATCCGCAAGGTGTTTTTGTGGTAATTATTCGTACAGGTCTGATTTTGCTATACTTACGTAGACATTTCGATCATGGAGAGGTCGCATAGTGGTCTAGTGCGCCATCTTGGAAAGGTGGTGTAGGGGCAACTCTACCGAGGGTTCGAATCCCTCTCTCTCCGCCAGTGTCTTCCTGTTGCCATTCGGTCGAAGGTTCGGCTGTATGTGCTATACGCGCGGCTGCTCATCGGTTGAGTGCGGTATTCGGGCCAATGCCCAAAAGCCCCGACTAGCTGCTTAAACGTTTCGCGAGTGCGGACCGCATAGCCACACAGCGTCGTAAACGATCCGAGTTTTACCCCAGTAATTTCCGCCTGGTCTTTCCAGAAAGCTTGCTGTGCTGGTCGGTCAGAGTCACTAAAATCAAAATCGCGAGAGTTGTCAAGCGGGTCCATATCAAACGTGCGGTTGGAGCGAATCGATAGAGGGCCCGAGGCAAATAGTTTATTCTTTAGCCGTTTATTCTTGACTCGATAGACAAATGAGCCACCGCTCATCTCAAAGTAGCAGGGGTCTGTCTCCGGCGTCTTAGGGCTAGTCCCAACCAGATCAATAAGCCTGCCCGAGGCGTCAAATGAGCGTCCCAAGTATGTGCCCGTACCACTTACTGGCCTGTTGTGGTTTCCGGCTGAAATCCCATAGAGGCCAACCTGTTGGCCGGGTATAGGAGGGTCGCGATCATATGGGAGGTCAAGTCCGGGCTTTTGATCCAGAGATCTTGAGCCGGCCGCCACAGGCACAGCACTCGGAGCAGCCTTAATGAGCGCGATGTCCATATTGCGGGTACTTACAGAGAGGCCTTGCACCTGCGCTATCGCTTGTGGTACCTGGTCGAGCGGATCACCTATGCCAAACTCAGAAGGGCCCATGGCTACAAAGTCCGCCGCAAACGGGTCATTCTTGAAGTCTTCTGGGCTGAGATTGCCTATTCCGTTTTGCGTAGCCATTGGGACACAGTGAGGAGCCACCGAAATGGGACCGAGGCGCAGCTTAACCCCGGTACAAACAGGTTGCCACGGCCCCCCTCCTGGGTTTGCTTTCTCGGGGTCAGCCCGTCCACGCACTAAGATTGTCGTCGACGCGTCAGCTTGAAGTTGACGATCAGCCTGACTAATCTTGATGCGAGCACCATGCAACTGCCCAGGATACACACTGTGGTCGTGGTATGGAAGACGTACGATACTATCTTGAGCCTGAGCTTGAGCCTCTACCGGCTCGACAAGTTCACCGCTCAACGCTGCAACGGCTAATGCGCTCGCAAAAAGCCGAGCAGTGTTGCCCCGAGGCAACAGATTGTGATGGTTAGAGTTTGTCGCTTCAGTTATCATTGTAATCGCCTTATGATTATACTATAGCATGATAATTTATATTATGCAAATATTCAAGCCCCTACCGTACATACTTCATAGCTAGCCACTCTCTAAAGTGGTCCATGGAGTGGGCCAGCAAGGTACATGCTATGTATGCAATATGAGAGTGGTTCAAAAGGGGAGCTGTTGTTGGTAGGGTTTTGAGGGTCAGGTATTGTCTGGCCCGAACATTAAGTACATACTAGAAATGAAGCGGATGGAACAATTGAAGCGGCCAACGCGCTGGACGCATTGAATGAACTTTCCAAAGGCTCCGCAAGGCGCGGCCTTCAGCGCGACAGACAGGAGTAGTAGCGCCCGACTCTTAAAATGGTACAATTATGCCTATGCTTGTTCTGTCATTCTTCTCCTGGTGGTACGGTCGCGGCTGGAAACAAGTTTTCGACAGTTTTGGCCCGCGCCTCAAAAATATCGCCAACGCATTCTCGGTTAATCAGTTAACGCGCACGCTTTTTGCACCATGGCGACGAATTATCACGTATCCTGGCGCTACATTTGGCGATCGCCTGCGGGCGTGGGGAGACAATTTATTTAGTCGTATCGTCGGCTTTTTCGTCCGCTTAGCCGTCTTGTTTGCCGCGCTGCTGGTAATTGTGGCAGCCGCGGGCTTTACCGTTATTGAATTACTCGTCTGGCCGCTACTTCCCATTGCCATTCCCGGCCTGATTATCGCAGGACTAGTCGCATGAACGATATGATTAACCTAAACAGCCAGCGGGCCAGCGATGCTCGACTTGGCAAATTAATTGGCAAGGCAGGTTATAGGTCACTGCTGGCGATTGGTGCCGCCGCAGCTGCTGGCGCTATCGTCCTTGGTGTTACAAGTGGAGCGCGCTTCGCGCTCCTGCTAGCGTCGCCTGCGCTACTTTGTTTCTTACCGGCCATTTGGTGGAAGCGTCAATTATCGGTATTGCCGCCTCAGGGAACTGATCTACTTTCTGTTGACGTTCTTTCAAGACTCAAGCCGGGTACCACGCTCAATCCACAAACAATGTGGGCTGCCATTCAAGACCATTGGCAAGCAACCTTTTTTACGAACCACTTATTACTGGGCAAGGACACGCTCGGCACATCGCTCAGCACCAATCCAGCGGAGCTGGAGCATGCACTCAACATCGCCCACGAACTAGCTGTCAAAAACGAAAGTCCGACTATCGAGCTTGGTTTTGTGGTTGCTGGCTTGCTTCTGGCTTCGGAACCGATTAAACAGATGCTGGTTCAGTTCAAAGCTCAGCCTAGCGATGTTGAAGCCATGGCCAACTGGCTGGGGCGCAATCTGGACGAAGCACTGTTCGCCAAGCGCAATTTTGGTGGCATTGGTCGCGATTGGGCGTTTGGCTTTACGCCGTTGCTCAACCGTTATGGCCAGAACATTAGCCTTAGCATCACTAAGCATGGCTCGCATTTTGGCTGGCTGATGGAATCAGCTGGCGTCCGGGCCATCGAAACGGCCTTCGATAACCGCACCAGTGCCGTGGCGCTGATTGGCCCTGATGGCATCGGCAAAAGCAGCAGTGTCTACGCTTTAGCGCAGCGACTCATCGAAGGCGAAAAAACCACCCAAAGACTGGCCTATCATCAAATCATATCTATTAACGCCACCGACATTACCTCGACGGCGCGCCGTCCTGGCGACCTCGAAAACCTCATGATCAACTTAACCAACGAGGCATCGCACGCCGGTCACGTTATCCTATTCTTCGATGACGCGCAGCTGTTCTTTAGCGATCGACCCGGTGCTTTCGATGCTGGTCAAATCTTGTTATCGATCATTCAGGCACGGACTGTTCCAATAATCTTGGCCTTCACGCCAAATGACTTCCAAAGGCTGCGGACTACCAATCAAAGCCTAGCCAACCTCTTAACGCCGGTCATGCTCCAAGAACTCCCCGAAGCTGGGGTAATGCGCGTGCTCGAAGACCACGCCGTCGGTATCGAAAATCGCAATAAAGTTTTGGTAGCCTACGAAGCCCTGCGCGAAGCGTATCGTTTGAGCGGCCGCTACGAACAGGACGAGGCCTATCCCGGCAAGGCCATTAAACTGCTGCAACAGGCTGCTTCCCACACCGAACATGACGTCGTAAGTGCTAAGAGCGTACAGCTGGCAATCGAGCAAACCCGCGGCATCAAAGTTGGCACAGCTGTGGCCGCCGAAGCCGATACCTTGCTCCACCTGGAAGACAAGATTCACGAGCGCATGATTAACCAAACGCACGCCGTGGGTGTGGTTGCGAGCGCCCTCAGGCGAGCCAGGGCAGGCGTGGCCAATCCGCGGCGCCCGATTGGCAGCTTCTTATTCCTGGGTCCAACCGGTGTCGGTAAAACCGAGCTGGCCAAAGCCGTGGCCGCCACCTACTACGGCGCCGAGACCAACATGGTACGCCTCGACATGAGCGAGTACCAGCAACCAGAAGATGTTAGCCGCTTGCTATCCAACGGGCAACAAGAGAGCAAAAGTCTGATCATGGCCGTCCGCCAGCAACCATTCAGCGTCATCCTGCTCGACGAGATCGAAAAAGCTCACCCCAACGTCCTAAACCTACTCCTGCAACTACTCGACGAAGGTCAATTAACCGATGTAGCTGGCAAGGCCGTTTCGTTCAAAGACTGCATTATAATTGTCACCTCCAATGCTGGCGCTCAGGCCATTCGCGAGCGTGTTGAGCAGGGCGAAGCGCTGCAAAGCTTCCAGGCTGAATTCACAAACCAACTGATAAGCAGCGGTCAGTTCAAGCCGGAACTGCTCAACCGCTTCGACGAAATCGTCCTGTTTGGCCCATTGCAGCCAGCCGAACTAGGCCAAATTGTGGCGCTTATGATGCGCGAGATAAACCAAACATTGTCCAACCAAAACATCTCAGTTGAGCTCAGCCCGAACGCTATCCAAAAGATTGTAACTGCTGGCTACGACCCACGTCTTGGCGCCCGACCAATGCGCCGCGTCCTGCAACGGGCTGTCGAGGATACCGTCGCGCAAAAAATTCTGCGGGGCGAAACCAATCCTGGCGATCACATTATGCTTGATGCGCCCGACTTAGCAGTTTAGCTGATTGTTGTGCCGGCTGAATCGCCCTGCGCAGCCTTAAGGATATTGTCGGCTTCCATGGCATCAAATACGACAATCGGCAGCTCGTGCTCCATAGCCAGACCCATAGCAGCCTTATCCATAACTTTAATACTGTCGTCGCTAACAGCTTGCTGGAAGCTCATACTATCGATCTTCTGGGCATCATCGAACTTAGAAGGGTCTTTATTGTAGACGCCGGCTACCTTAGTAGCCTTTAGGACAACGCCGCAACCGAGTTCAAGGGCGAGCGATACAGCGGCTGTATCGGTAGTAAGGTATGGACGACCGATGCCACCAGCGACAATCACTACTCGACCTTTTTCGAGGTGCTTATCGGCTAAGCGATGAATAAACGGCTCGGCAACTTGCTCGGCAAAAATGCTCGATAAACAGCGCGTGCGAATGCCTTGCGATTCGAAAATATCGGTCAAGGCCAAAGCGTTCATCATAGTCGCCAGCATGCCAATATGGTCGGCTGTGACTCGTTTGATGCCATGACCGGCCAGCTGCGCGCCACGCGCGAAGTTGCCACCACCAACCATAATGACAACTTGGACGCCGTTGTCGACGACTTTTTTGATTTCCTGAGCCAGCCAAGCGCCAAGGTCAGCGTCGATACCGCCTTCGAACTTGCCAGCCAACTGTTCACCAGACAGTTTGAGGAGTACACGCTTATGAGAATTAGTTGCCATCTAAAGAGATAGTCTAGCAAATTTTGACCCCTAAAGCTATACTTACAGTAATGCTTAAAATATATTCATGGAACGTCAACGGCATCCGCGCCGTCCAAAAGAAGGGTCTATGGGATCCGTTTTTGGCTAAAGAACAGCCTGACATCATCTGTTTACAAGAGACCAAAGCCCAGCCTGAACAGATCGACATCGCACACGATGGCTATAGCGCGTTCTACTATTCAGCGGACAAGCCCGGGTATTCAGGAACAGCGTTGCTCAGCAAAGTCGCACCCTTACAGGTAATTAACGGTTTTCCGCAACATATCATTGATGAGTACGACGCCAGCGGCGACATCTACGGTGATCCAAACAAAGAAGGTCGCGTATTGGCTGCCGAATTTGAAAAATTCTGGGTAGTGACTGTTTACACCCCGAACGCCAAGGAGGATTTAAGCCGGATTCCGCTTCGTCACAAGCAGTGGGACCCAGCCTTTTTGGCATACTGTAAGGAACTCGAAAAAACTAAGCCGGTTGTGTTCTGCGGAGACCTCAATGTCGCCCACACCGAAGACGATCTTGCCAACCCCAAGTCCAACAAGGGCAAAAAAGGCTTCACGCTCGAAGAACGTGGCGGTTTCGACGCGTTTCTAGCATCCGGTTTTGTCGACACCTTCCGCATGTTCAAACAGGGCAATGGCTTCTATACTTGGTGGAGCCACTTTGCTAAATCCCGCGAGCGCAACGTCGGCTGGCGCATTGACTACTTCCTGGTCTCAGACAGTCTCATGCCAAACGTCAAAGCCGCCGCTATTCACGCCAACATCATGGGCTCTGACCACTGCCCGGTATCTGTTACACTAGACGTATGACACCCGACCAACATACAAACCAGGAATTAATGCTCAATGTTGGCGACGGCCACGACCTGTACGTTCAAGACTGGGGCAACAAAGACGCTAAAACACCGATCGTTTTTCTTCATGGTGGACCGGGCGCCGGTGTCAAGGATAGACACAAACAGCGTTTCGATCCCAAAAAGCAACGACTCATCTTCTTCGATCAGCGTGGTGCAGGCAAAAGTTCGCCAAAGGGCTCAATTGAGCACAACACCACGCAAGATCTCGTAGAAGACATCGAGAAGCTTGCGAAGCACCTAAAGCTCGATACCTTCATCATTACAGGAGGTTCTTGGGGAGTTTGTTTGGCTTTTGCCTATGCCTTCAAATATCCAGAGCGCGTTACAGCCATGGTCCTAAGTGGTATCTATACCGCGACCAGAGCCGAAACCGAACATATTGATAATGGAGGATTCCGTTCTTATTACCCTGACGTATGGGAGAATTATGTCAATCGCGCACCAAAGGAATATGCCGACGACCCTAGTAGCTTCCACTATGCACAGGCTCTTGGTAATGATGCGGAGGCAGCCAAGGCATCAATTTATGCCTACTCGGAGTTAGAGGGTTCATTGTTGTCGCTCGACGACCGCTACACGCCGGAAAATTTTGAAGAATTTGATCCAAACAACATGAAAATTGAGCTTCACTATTTGGCGAACAATTGCTTTATCCCCGAAGGGTATATCGCACAAAACGCACCAAAACTGACTATGCCAATTTGGCTCGTCCAAGGTCGATACGATATGGTTTGTCCGCCAATCACCGCCTACAACCTCAATAAACAGCTTAAGAATAGCCATTTGATTTGGACCGTGGCTGGGCACGGCAATGACCGTGCAAATTATGATGTCATGCGAACAATTTTGCTGCAGGCAACCGGAAAATAATTATGGCGAAACGACCATTCGCCGCTTTTGACATAGATGGCACCATCATCCGCTGGCAGTTGTATCACGCCATTGCCGATGAGCTTGCTCGGGAAGGGCACCTTGATCCTATCCAGTATCAGAAGGTTCACGAAGCACGAATGGCCTGGAAAACACGCACCGGTGATGACTCGTTTGATAGCTATGAGCGCACACTTGTTAATTTGGTCAACGTAGCCATCACTGGCATCGAAGTTGATGCCGCTATGCAAGCCTACAGCAGCGTTATCACCGAGTATAAAGACCAGGTCTACACCTACACCCGCGACCTTATACGTGATCTTAAAGCTCAAAACTATCTGTTATTCGCCATTTCTGGGTCGCAAAACGAAATCGTCGAACTCCTAGCCCAGCATTACGGTTTTGACGATTTTGGCGGCACCACTTACGAGATCAAAGACGGCCGCTTTACCGGCAAAAACAACCCGCTCCGCAGCGAGCGCAAACCGGAATTCTTAAAGCAACTAGTAGAAAAGCACGGCGCTGATTGGCAGGGTAGTATTGCCGTTGGCGACAGCGAAAGCGACATTCCGATGTTATCGATCGTGCAGCAGCCAATCGCTTTTAACCCCAGCCGGTCGCTGTTCGAGCATGCCCAAAAAGAGCAGTGGAACATCGTGCTGGAACGCAAAAATATGATTTATAAGCTTGAGCCTCAGGCGGGAACCTATGTCCTCGGACAATAAGACCAGCTGTACCCTGCTGTTTTTAGTCCGCCCCGGCGAAATCCTGCTAGCCATGAAAAAACGTGGTTTTGGCAAAGGTCTTTGGAATGGCGTGGGTGGCAAAATCGATACCGGTGAATCAATTGAGCAGGCAATGCTCCGCGAATGCGAAGAAGAAATCGCCGTCAGACCGATCGTGTACCACAAAGTGGCCATCCACGAATTTTTATACCAAGCGTCTGATCTACCGGTCATTGTTCATGCGTACTTGTGCACCGAATGGGCCGGCGAGCCACAGGAAACCGAAGAGATGGCGCCGCAGTGGTTCAACCAATCTGCTATTCCATTCGATAAGATGTGGGAGGATGATCAGTTCTGGCTGCCCCAAGTGCTCGACGGGCAGAAGTTACGCGCCAAGTTTATCTTTAGCGCACAAGAAAAGTTGCTCGAAAAAACAATTATAAATGCTAGGGAATTGGAGTAGCCATGGACCGGACGTATTGGCACAGGCAAGAGCCCGGCCAGCCGCTGTACGCTGATTTGCTGTGGAGTCGTCCCGAAAATAAGCAGCACGCCGGCAAACTTCTGGTTGTGGGCGGCAGCTCTCATGGCTTTGCGGCACCCGCCGAAGCTTACGGAGAAAGCACGAAGGCCGGAGTAGGCTTGACGAGAGTGCTATTACCATGGTCTGTCAAGAAAATGCTGCCACCAGGCCTTTTGGGCATGGAATTTGTGCCGGAAACACCGAGCGGCAGTTTTGCCGGGTCCGCTCTCGCAGAACTGCTCGACGCCAGTGCCTGGGCTGATGCCACCATCTTGGCCGGTGATTTTGGCCGTAACAGTGAAACCGCCATTCTACTCGAGAAGTTCCTGCAAAAATATCACGGCCGATTGACGCTCGTTCAGGATGCCGTCGACTACTTCATAAAAGATGCCTCGCATGTTTTGGCACGTCCCGAAACCACGCTGGTGCTAAACATGTCGCAGCTTCAAAAGTTAGCTGTGCAGGCTAAATTTATAACCGCTTTTACGTCTCAGATGGATTTCTTGCTTATTATTGATGCGCTGCATGAGTTCTCAAAACTACACGCTGCCAACATTATCCTGGAGCACAACCAAACAGTGTTTGTCGCTGTTAACGGGGAGGTCAGCACAACAAAGCAGGCTGATGATGCAGATCACACTATCAAAATTGCTGCGCATGCTGCAGTCTGGGGCCTACAAAATCCTACCAAACAGTTTGAAGCGCTGACCACAAGCATCGTCTAACTCAAAATCCTACTTAACGTTGTCGTCACTTTCTTAAGCACTCCTAAATTAGGTACACTCCGTGTACCACCAAGGGCCATGGAATGTACCTAATTAGAGACTGGCTAACGATAGAGCAAGTAAGGTTATGGTTATGAGGGATGAGACCTCAGGTGACCAAATTTGATTATATCCATAAAGGTGTTATTCTATAATTAATGATTAAAGAAGCAATGATTGAAGCGATCGCTTTTGATTGGGACGGTGTAATTGGCGACTCCGCCCGGGTACAAGTTCAAGCCGAAAAAAACGCGGCAACAACTATGGCTGAGGCACTGGGCGTTGAGCTAGATATCGATGTGATTGATTGGGAGAAGCGGTTTCCGGGTTGGGGCCGCGTTAAAATAGCAGCTGAACTTTTTGATGTTGATCCCAAGGACGAGATAGCCGAAAACTATCGAGAACAAGTGGTAGGCGAGACTGTTAAGATCATCGACAAGGATACCCTAACTCCCGTTATAGGAGTTAAAGATTTTCTAGACTATACAAAGTTTCGGGTGGGCAATTTAGCAGTGGCTACTTCAAGTAATCGGCTCATCTTAGATCCCTCAATTGAGTTATTTAATATGGGCGATTATTTTAGAGAGACAGTTGCTCATCGTGAATGCAAAGACGACAAACCCAAGCCAGGCCAATATTTAGAGGTTGCTCGTCGTTTAAATATTGAGCCTCGAAATCTTTTGGTCATAGAAGACTCCCCGAGTGGCATAGAGTCAGGTCGCTATGCGGGCGCACTCGTCCTTGCAGTCGCGGTTGCATCCACAAAATCTGCAGAATATTTGCGTACAAAAACAGATGCCCATATGGTAGCGAGTGATTATGAGCATGCGCGATATTTGCTGCAGCCACATATGAAATAGGGGGGACTATCGCGCGCCGTGGGCGCACTCCGCCGTTCAGCCATGCTCGGAGCGAGCTCCTGCGCGTGGCTTCACTCTGCGAACCCCTTCCGCGAGCAAAGCTCGCTCTCTGGGGTTCGAGTCCCCAGCACCAAACAAAAAACACCCTTTTGGGGTGTTTTTTGTTTGGTGGGCGAGGGGGGACTTGAACCCCCACGAGCTTGCGCTCACAAGATTTTGAGTCTAGCGTGTATACCAATTTCACCACTCGCCCGTGAACGTTGCCGCCAAGGAGGCTACAGGGTAGGCTACAAGGGGTAATTGTACTATACTTGGGGGTACAGAGCCAGCTTAAGCTCTTTATTGCATATGGACGATAAGACTCAACCACCAGCACCAGGCACCACGCCACAACCGACTCCGCAGGGCACTCCCGATGCGGAGGCGGCAGCTGACGTAATTCGCGACAAAGTCTCGCGTATTTATGCGGCTGAGCCCGATGCCATTCAAGAATTAACCGAGACAGAGCACGTTCAGCGGCGCACCAAGCACCAACAATTCATGCATGAGCTGAGCACGTCGGGCAAAGATTTAGCGACCATTCAGACCGAGTGGCACAATTATTACCAAAACCTGCCGCCCGATCAGAAACATCAGGTTTGGCAGGAATTTTACTCGAGCCAATCAGTGTTAACCAACGGGCCAGCCGCCAGTGCAACCCCGCACACACCAGCAGACCCGCAGGCACTTGCCGAACACAAGCAACAGGCAGCCAGCACGAGCACTCGTGCTAAAAAAGCTGCCGCCAAGCCCAAACGGCCTAAGCCGCGCAAACTACGGGATGCTCGCAGCACCAAAGAAGTCCAATCAGCTATTCGCGATAGCGTGACTGCCGGTGGCAAGCTAAAGGCCAAGCATCATTTGCAATCGCTGCTGTTTGGACTGGGTATGGGGCTCATTGTTGTTATGATTTTCCTGTTTGGCTTCTTTAACGAAGTGATCATCGCGCCGTTTATTCAACCGAGCCGAGCAGCGGCCTCAACACCGCTGATCGTGAGCAATACCAGCATCGCAGCCTCGGCCCAGCCAGAGGTTATTATTCCTAAAATTAACGTGCAAATCCCCGTCAATTACGATGGCAACACGACCGATGAAGCCAGTATCGAAAATGACCTAGAAAGCGGCGTCGTGCACTATCCAACCACCTCAGAACCAGGCCAAAATGGTAACGCAGCCTTTTTTGGCCATAGCAGCAATAACATCTTCAATAAAGGTAAATATAAGTTCGCTTTTGTGCTGCTGCACACGCTGGTGCCCGGAGACACCTTTTACCTAACATATAACTCCAAAGTGTACGTCTATAAAGTCATCAGTAAAAATGTCGTTGAGCCGACACAGGTTGAAGTGCTCAACCCGGTTGCCGGGCAGACGGCTACCGCCACACTCATTACCTGTGATCCACCGGGCACGAGCTTGCACCGATTAGTGATTGTTGGCCAGCAGATCAGTCCTGATCCATCGGGTAATACCGTTGCGACGACTGCCAGCACCGCAGTAAGCGACGCGCCGGCTACAGCGCTTCCAGGCAATGGACCAACCCTCTGGACTCGCTTACTAAGAACCCCCGTTGGCAAGGGCATAGTTATTGTTATTCTGGTTATCGCATTCGCGATTACGATTCGATGGGTCAATAAGCCCAATCGGCGCTAAAAACGTTTACTGATCGGCGGTGCTATTCAGGGATGTTTGCATCAGGTCAAACTGTCCGGCGCCACTGCCGGGAGTCAAAGCATAGATAAACTTGTAGTCAGGAGCATAGGCCGACAGGTAGGTGCTGCTGGCAGCCATCAAGCTTTGGTGGTTGGTGTAATCATAATCAAAGACGGTCATTTTGCCGCCACTGACGTATGTTAAACGATTACCGTCCATCCAGGTAGCATGCGCGGCGGGTGCATCGAGAGGCTGCTTTGCGGTGTAGTTATAACCTTTTTCGTTCTCTATGTCGTAGACGCCAAACTGGGTACCGTTTTCGGCCACGATGTACTGTGCGCTACTCGAAAAACTAAGGTAGTTCGGAGCAACGACATGCAGCACCTGTGCAGGTGACAAGGAGTGGCGCTCCTCATTAACCAGTTGACCGATTGGGTCTTTATAAATGAATAGCTTATTCTGACTGCTGGCACCGAGCACCACGTAGAGATTATTGTCGTATTTAGTCAGATCAAGCAAATAGGTAGTGCCGGCAGGCAGCGTTCGAAGGTCGTAAGTCTTATCGCCAACACGCAATCTAATAACGACTTTACCGGCGGGACTATCGGCAGTGCTGGCATAGAGCACGGTGTTATCGCCATAAGACTTATAGGCCAGTACCTGCGGCAAAAGCGCCGTTGGCGTGGTCAGCTGCAGGGAAGCAGTCTGGAGCGCACCGCTGGCAGTATCATGCACATAGTACTGGTCAAATTTACGGTTATTAAGCGTTAACTTGGTAAATGTGCCGCTAATTGTGGTGTTCAAATTGATTGATTGTTCAGGATTTTCCCGATTGATAAGCACGTATTCGCTTTTGTCGTCATACACATGCTCGAGGACCAGATGCACGTTGTCATCGGCCCACTCGCTGAAGCGCCATGATTCCTGGCCGGTCGTTGGTTTTGAGAGCACAGTGTCGGGCACTGTTACCGCCGTTGCTGCCTTGGTGGGGTTTTTTAAATCGTAGCTGTTAAAGCTCGTTATTGAGCCAGCCTGCTGCGTCATCAGCCAGCGTCGATCAGGGCTCTGAGTTGCTACACCAGGCGCCGCGCTAAACGTATCGATCTTTTTGGTGGTCAGTGTTTTAGGGAAGAGCATCGGATAGTCGAAGTGTCGCACGCTGCCGCCATCAACCTGGATTGTTCGTTCCCAGTTACGATAACCGTCGCGCGATAGAACTACCTGATAGATATTCTCGGGTAGCACTAATCGGCTGTTAGTTTTGGACTTGCTGACAACACCATTTACGGTGATGGTAGCCGGATTGGGCTGGCTAGAAAAGAAGGTCAGGCCATTCTGAATAACCGTGCCTTTTCGGTCCAGGCCGAAGCCGTAGGCCTGGTAAACCAGCACCAGTGTGGCAATAGCAATGGCGATGGCGATACAGCCATAACCAACAAATAAAATGATCTGGTGCCGGGACTGTTGCTTGGGGTCTAAATAATCCATATTTTATGCTTCTCTCCTATATAGTATGGGGGTACTTGCGGTTATCTGCAATACAGTTTAAGATGTGAATAAGCTATAGCTTAATAAAAATATTCCGAGGCATCACCCGTGGGCAAAAACAACAACACAATACACATCAACGGTAAGCGTTACGACGCTCGAACCGGTGCTCTGCTAGTCCAAACTACCTCTGTCGAACCAATCAAAAAGCCGACGATGCACGATGTTGTCCGCCATCCTGCAAAACACGCCCCCAGCCACAAACCACAAAACTCGCAGACGCTTATGCGCCACGTCGTTAAAAAGCCAAGTGGTAGCCTAAAGCGTCACACCAAAGCCCAGAGCGGGAACGGCAAGACTGCCGTCGTCAAACAGGCCACCGCCAGCGTTATCACCAAAGCCTCGGTTCACAAACTTGACGACATACGCCTCAAGCACGCTCAAAAAGTCACCAAAAGTAAACTGGTGAGTCGATTTGTACCTGTTACAGTCGATGATGCTGCCGCACATCACATTAAACACGGTGTTAAACACGCGGCCCCAGCACATTACGCTAAGCCGATTGTCGCGTCCCACGCGCCACTTATTCGGGAAAAAACCACGGCCGATCTGCTACAACAAGCCTTGCAGCACGCCACCAGTCACGAGCAAACCTATAAGCCCAAAAAGCGCTTCAGTACGTCTAAGCGCATTACCGGGGTGAGCGCTGCGGTTGCTACATTGGTGGTTGTCGTTGGGTTAGTCGCTAGCCAAAGCTACACGAGCGTTCGCTTGCACGTAGCCTCTTCAAAAGCCGGCTTCGATGTTAGCGCTCCAAGCTACCAACCAGCCGGCTACAGCCTCGGTCATGTCACGTATAGCGCCGGAAACGCCGGCCTACACTTTACGAGCAACAGCGACGACCGAGCCTTCTCGATAACCGAAAAAACCTCACGCTGGGACAGCAGTACGCTGCGCGACCTAGTCGTCGCGCCAGCCGGCAACGACTACCAAACCATCGAATCAGCTGGCCGCACTATCTTCCTCGATAGCAACAGTAACGCCAGTTGGGTCAACGGCGGCATCTTGTACCAGGTCAAGGCTGAGGGCGTCCTAAACGAGCAGCAACTCGTCAAAATTGCCAACAGCCTATGACGAAGCCCGTACGAACTCGATTTGCCCCCAGCCCGACCGGCTACTTACACGTTGGCGGCATCCGCACAGCCGTATTCGCGTGGCTGGTAGCTCGCCAAGCAGGTGGCAAATTCATATTGCGCCTCGAAGATACAGATAAAAAGCGCGAAGTTACTGGCTCCGACGAGCACCTCATGAAAAGTCTGCGCGCGCTTGGCCTCGATTACGACGAAGGCCCCGACATCGGCGGACCATACGAGCCCTATCGTCAGAGTGACCGCCTCAGCGGCTACCGATTATGCGCCCAGGAGCTCATCGACGCCGGCCGCGCCTACGCCGATCCGTACAGCGCCGCCGAAGTTCAGGCGTTCCGCGAGCAGGCTCAGGCCGAAAAGCGACCATTCTTGTACCGCAACCACCGCCCAGAGAACCCACCGACGTGGGATGGCACGCAGCCACTGCGCTTTAAGTCCGACCCAAAGCCCTACAAATGGCATGACGCCATCTTAGGCGATCTTTCCACCGGCCCAGAGGTGATTGACGACTTTATCCTCATAAAGTCCGACGGCTACCCAACCTACAACTTCGCCCACATCATCGATGACAGCGAAATGTACATCTCCCACATTATTCGCGGCCAAGAATTTATTGCCAGCGTGCCGAACTATCTCAATCTCTACGAAGCACTGCACATCGAACCGCCAATCATGGCCACCGCACCGCATGTGCTCGGACCCGACGGCAAAAAGAAGCTCAGTAAGCGCGATGGCGCAAAAGACGTCCTCGATTATCTCCGCGACGGTTACTTGCCGGAAGCACTCCTCAACTTCATTGTTAGCCTCGGCTGGAATGATGGCACCGAACAGGAAATCTTCACCATCGATGAGCTACTAGAAAAATTCAGCCTAGACCGCGTCGGGCGCAGCGGAGCACACTTCGACGAGCGCCGCTTACTGTGGATGAACGGTAGCTATATCCGCGAACTCGACCTAGACGATCTCTACTCGCGTGTTACCGATTATTGGCCAGCCGAAGCCGCCGACTACGACGAAGCCTACAAAAAGCAGGTACTTGTCCTTGTCCAAGAACGCCTCAAGTACTTTGCCGAACTACCAGAGCTCAGCATCTTCTTCTTCAAAGACCTACCAGTCAACCCTGAACTCATAAGCGGCCACAAACAACTCAAAAAGCTGTCAACCGATGAGCTTCACAATCTGTTAGAGCAGGCAAAAGCCTCTCTGGAAGCCAGCAACTTTAGCGTGCCCGACCTAACCGAACGCCTCAACGCTCTCCTCGAGCAAACCGGCCAAAAGCCAGCCGTGTTATTTAGCCTCATCCGCATTGCCACCACTCAGGCGGCCGCCAGCCCAAGCCTAGCCGACAGTCTAGCCGTCATCGGCAAAGACCGCAGCCTGGAGCGCATCAACACCCAGCTCGCAGCCCTGTAACACCGTCAAGTGTGTTTTGCTGAGCCTGTGCTTTTTGGTAACTCAAACTGGCACATGTGAGCTTTTAACAAAATTATGTTAAACGCTCACTATTGGCATAATGACACACGTCAAAGCCACGCAGGCATTAACTGGCACTAAAGCGTAAGCATTGCTATAATAACTGTTATGATTGACGACCTTACGCCGGGCAAGCGGCAGGCCAAGTCTGTACCAGTTAACTCGATTGATACGACAGCCATTAAAACAAAGACGCCTGATACCGATAGTTTTTTAACACCGGAACAAATGGCGGCGCTCGATGATATCGACACGATACCGACGACTCCCGAAAACGCGCCTACACCGGTGAAGCCAACAGCTGGCAAGACAACTTTGCGTCAAAAGATAGCCCGCAGCTGGAAGACTAATCGCCGCGAATGGCTGATCAGCGCCGGCATCATTATAATTGGTGGCGTTATTGTCGCTACGGTGTTAACTCGCCTCGAAGACAAGCCTGTCGTATCGGCAGTCAAGCCAGCTAAGGTTGCAAAAGTGGCACCTAAGCCAACAACCGTGGCCTCAACATTAAGCGGGCTTCAAGTTGCCCCTGAACTCAATGCCAAACCGGTCACTGGCGTGATGATCGAAAACAGCCAGGCCGCCAGGCCGCAATCTGGCCTCAGCCAAGCTGGCGTGATGTTTGAAGCGATTGCCGAAGGTGGTATCACCAGGTTCCTGGCCCTTTTCCAGGACACCGCGCCAGATGATGTTGGACCAATTCGCAGCGCTCGACCGTATTATCTACAGTGGGCCATGGGCTTCGATGCCGGCTACGCCCATGTTGGCGGTAGTCCCGAAGCTCTAGCAAATATCAAAGCCTGGGGCGTTAAAGACCTCGACCAGTTCGCCAATGGCGGATCATACCATCGTATTAGCAGCCGCGAAGCACCGCACAACGTCTACACCAGTATCGCTGCGCTCAATCAGCTCGAAGCAGCCAAAGGCTACACCACCAGCACCTACACCGGTTTTGTGCGCAAAGCCGATGCCCCGAGCAAAACACCAAATGCCAAAGCCATCGACATGGACCTTTCTGGCCCCTTATACAACGTCCACTACGATTACAATGCCGCCAATAACAGCTACCTGCGCAGCGAAGGCGGCGGCCCACATATGGACGCCACTACTAACGTTCAGCTCAGCCCGAAGGTCGTCGTAGGACTCATCATGCCATATGGCATTGCTAGTGATGGCAGTCACTCCGTATACAACTCCATCGGCAGCGGCGCAGCCTATGTCTTTCAAGATGGTGTCGTCACTATCGGTCAATGGTCTAAAGCCGCCAACAACGCCCAGTTTACGTTTACCGACGCAGCGGGCAAACCTCTCAAGTTCAACCCTGGTCAAACTTGGTTAACAGCACTTGGCCTTGCCAGCGAAGTTAGCTACACCCCCTAAGCAGCCATGGACCATTTGCAGCAACT
Source organism: Candidatus Saccharimonadota bacterium (assembly GCA_028286385.1). Classification (GTDB taxonomy): domain Bacteria; phylum Patescibacteriota; class Saccharimonadia; order Saccharimonadales; family UBA4665; genus RYN-405. The sequence continues at coordinate 9,761 of JAQBRQ010000006.1, read as the reverse complement.
CCGCCACCGAGTTCGCCAATATGTATTCGGCCTAGTTTTGGCAGAGAACGTTTTGCTGATCGTCAGCTGGTGGGCCGCGGACACATTTACCGGTTTACCACCGCTCCTAGTGGCCGGAGCCACCCTTATTGCGGGCGGCGTGCTGTGTTTTGGCATCGCGCGGATTGTCGAAAGCTACGTGACTGAGCCGCTACAAGCACTATGGCAGGCGGTGCTACACCTCAGCCCAACCGATCACGGCATCGCCGCGCCAAAGATTGAACAGCTACGCCTCGGGCAGGAGCTCGTCACCAATTTAACAGCGCAGATTTATCAAATGGCCGATGTTGCCGAACACGCTGCTACCGAAAAACTGGAGCGCAGCAACGACCTCAGTCGCAATTTTGTGGCCCAAAACCTGCCGCTGCCGCTGTTCACGCTTGACGCCGCCGAAACGATTACCTTCGCGAACGAAGCCGCCGCCCAGTACGTTGGCATCGCTGCAACCGATCTCATTGGCAAAAACGTCTACATGGTGCTCGATATGCTATTCCCGAGTGAAGAAACCTTCGATGGCTGGCTCAAAGAGGTCAAAGCCAAGTCAGCCACCGCCGTGCACAGCTGGGAGCGCGTCCGTCTAAATGTGCGCGATGGCCACCCAACCCGCATCTTCGACCTTGCCGGCTACTACAACCGCGACAACCCGCAGCACACCGAAACCATGCTGGTGCTGTTTGATCACACCAAAATGTATACTCAGGATGATCAGGCCGTCAGTTTTATCGCCCTCAGCGTCCACGAACTGCGCACGCCGCTGACGCTACTCCGCGGCTACATTGAGGTATTCGAAGATGAAGTCGACACCACCACCAATCCGGAGCTCAAAGGTTTTATGCTCAAAATGAAGTCTCAAGCCGAACAGCTGACGGCGTTCGTTAATAATATCTTGAACGTGGCCCGCGTAGATGACGATCAAATGCAACTAAAGCTGCAAGAAGAGCAGTGGCCAGACGTCCTCAGGAGCGCCATCGAGAACCTCAGTTTACGCGCCAAAGTCCGTGGAGTGACCCTCCATTGCCGCCTGGCATCCGATTTGCCATCTGTTGGCATCGATCGAATCAGTATCTACGAAGTCGTCAACAACCTGGTCGATAACGCCATTAAGTACAGCGGCAACAGTAAGGTCATCGAAATCGAGACGCACTTAACCAAAGATGGACTGATAGAAACCACCATCCAAGACTTCGGCCTCGGCATCTCAACCGCCACCGTGCCTAATCTGTTCACCAAGTTCTACCGCGACCACCGTAATCGGGCGCAAGTCGGCGGCACAGGGTTGGGGCTTTACCTATCAAAAGCCATCGTCGCGGCCCATGGCGGCTCAATATGGGTTCGCAGCAAGGAAGGCGAGGGCAGCACCTTCGGCTTTACACTAGTACCATACGCACAGCTCACCGAGGAAGCCAAGCAAAACGGCGACCAGCAAATCACTCGCAGCGCCCACGGCTGGATCAAAAACCACTCCATGTATCGTCGCTAGCTAAAAGAGAATCAGAGCAGAATCTGTTACAGTATATTCATGACCGATCAACCTACCGCTTCCGCAACCCCTACAACAACCCCGGCCGCCGGCCGCAATGTCCTCTGCATCGAAGACGAACACTTCATTGGCGAACTCTACGACCGCGCGCTCACCAAAGGTGGCTACAAGGTTACCGTTATCGGCGATGGCGTCGAGGCGTTAGCCGCCGCTCAAACCAACCAGTACGACATCATCCTGCTCGATCTGATGGTACCCAACCTGACCGGTATCGAAATCCTACGCACGCTGCGCGACCCAGCCCGCGTTCCTGCGCTAAAATCCAAGATTGTTATCACCACTAATCTCGAACAGCGCGAAGACGTCCGGGCCGACATCGAAAAACAGGCCGACGGCTACCTCGTCAAAGCCGAAATAACGCCGCACGAGCTCGTCGACTTCCTCAACCACATGCAATAACATCTTATGCATACTTGAGTGCTCTCGAAAGTATTCTGTCACTTATTCCGGTGATCGCCATCGACAATCTACGAGGCTAAGTATATAGCCCGTTTTGTGACAAGTGAGTGATTAACAAAATTTTGTTAATCACTCACTATTAGTATTTTGAAGATGCAGGTAACCAGCTAACAGCAGTAAAGTCGTAGACAATTACACGATAGACTGCTTGACGTGGGGGAGTATAATAAGCATTAGCCATGCGGAGACTTGCGCCAGCGCATTTACTTCACAGACTTATTTTCAAACGAGCATCCTTCGGGCCCTGCAAGTTTTCACATTTTTAGTTCTCAACACATACAGATTCGCTTCAAACGGTAGCAGATTTGGCTGACAGCTTGTAACCCCAAACCCGTTAATTGGCCTCTGCCGATTCTCTTTTTATTATCCATAACCGTCTTCCCATCAGGGGTGACGCAGGAGTTACACTACTATGAGCATTACTATTTTCGACGAACCAGAAGTCCAAATCACATCCGTTATTTTTCGCGCTACGCCCGGCGAAACCCGCCTCGAAAGCTACCCAAAGCGCATGGTCCTCGACGGCCGTGAGGTTAATTTTGTGGAGCAGGGCATGCGCTATCTGGTCCAAAAAGGACAAGACCTGATTAAACTATTCGACGTCAGCGATGGCCAAAACGACTACCGCTTGCGCCTAGAGGGCAGCAACCGTTGGACGCTCGTTGGTACCAAGGTGGCAGCGTAATGAGTAATACAAACAATCGAAATAATAACACTTTGGAGGATACACTATGGACGATTTACAAACTATGGCCAGCAGCGACGGCGTCTCAACACACCGCGGCTTTCCCAACCCGGCACTCGAACGCCGGGCGCCGGGCAGTCAAAATCTCGCGCTCGATTTAAACCAGTTGCTGATCCGTCAGTCGAGCAGTACCTATCTGTTCCGCATCGCTGGCCACCACTGGGCCGATCAGGGCATTTACGATGGCGACATCGCCGTCATCGATAGGGCAGCCCAGGCTGGCTCCAGCGATCTGATTATCGCCTGGGGCGAGGAAGGCATGGCCTTGTGCCGTCAGCACCAGCTGAGCCTTCAGGACACGCCGTGGGGCGTCGTAACAGCCATCATTCATCAGTATCGGTGAAGCCTAAATGCAACAGCCCATTTTTGCCCTAATTGATTGCAACAACTTCTTCGTTAGCTGCGAGCGCCTGTTCCGGCCCGATCTGGAAGGCCGTCCCGTCGTGGTGCTCAGCAGCAACGACGGCTGTGTCGTTTCGCGCTCCAACGAGGCCAAGGCCATTGGCGTACCCATGGCGGCGCCAGTCTTTAAGCACCGCGATCGGTTCCGGCAGCACGGCGTTGTGCAGTTTAGCGCCAACTTTGAGCTGTACGGCGACCTATCAGAGCGTATTACCCGGGTGCTCACCAGCATCACGCCGCGCACCGAGGTCTACTCGGTCGACGAGTCATTTCTGGATCTCAGCCAGCTCGAAATAGACGATTATCACGCCTGGGGCAGGGCAGTTCGAGAGCGCCTGCTGCGCGAAGTTGGTATTCCGGTCTCTATTGGCATCGCGCCTACTAAAACGCTCGCCAAGCTAGCCAGCGAATACGCCAAAACCGAACCGGCGCTCGGAGGCGTGCTTGATCTGTTTAGCCAAACAGCCGAAGTGCGCAATAACTATCTGTTAAAAACGCCGATTAAAGAAATTTGGGGCATTGGTTGGCGTTTAGCACCCAAACTGAAGGCCGATGGCATCTTTACGGCCCTCGATGTCGCCCAGATGCGGCCGCGGCACGCCGCCCAGCTCATGGGTGTCCACGGCCGACAGTTGGTGGCCGAGCTCGGCGGTCAGTCTTGCCATCCGTTGCAACCCTTCGGCAAAGTCCGGCAAACCGTTATGAACGGCCGAATGTTCGGTGAAGACACCGACGAGTTCTCGGTCATCGAGTCGGCCATTGCCAGTCTGACCGCCCGAGCCGCCTACTCGCTCAGGCACGAGGGTCTGCTAGCTCGCAGCGCAGTCGTTAGCCTCAGCACCAACCGCTTCAAGCCAGGCTACCAGCGACAGCAGCAAGCTATCAGCTTCGTTACGCCAACTGCCGATACCGGCCAAATCACGGCCCAGCTGGTGCAGGCCGTGCAAAGTGATTTCAATCAGTACGAGCAATACCATCGGGCAAATATTCTACTGTTTGATCTGGTGGGCGAGCAGTCGTTCCAGACTGACCTATTCGGCGATGCCAATCTGGAGCAGAGCAATAGCGCCCACGATCGGCTGGAGGCCTTCGACGCCATCAACAGTCGCTACGGCAAACGCACCATCCGCTTCGCAGCCGAAGATCTCAGCAAAGCCTGGCAGCCAAAATACCAGCTTCGCAGCCCGCGCTACACCACAAACTGGCAAGAATTGCCGATAGCCCGTATTCTTAAGAGATGAAACTGCATATTATCACTGTCGGCCAACCTAAATTAGACTATGCCCGCAAGGGGTGGGAAGAGTACTGGAAGCGCCTCGGACACTATCACCAGCTCCGGGTTACGCATATTGCCGACAAAAATAACGATGCCGAGCACATCCTGGCGGCAGCCGAAAACAGCTATAAAGTCGGTCTGGTCATCGAAGGCAAACAGTTCAATAGCCGCGGACTAGCCGAATTTTTGGAAAAACGAGCGCTCGATGGCCGCGAAGTCAGCTTTATCATCGGTGGACCAGATGGCTTGCCACCAGCAGTCCAAGCCGGACTCGATTTTAGCTGGAGCTTTGGTGCTTTAACCCTGCCGCACGATTTAGCTATGGTTGTACTTTTAGAGACCCTATATCGCGCCAGCACGATCAACGCTGGCCAACCCTACCACCGTTAACAGTGCCCAACTGCTAGTTGTAAAAATTTATACAGAACCGCTATTGTTAAGGTTCTACACTAAGCCCCATCAGAACTATCTAAACTTCTGGAGGAGGACGATATGGACAGATTTACAGTGCGACAGCGCATATCAACAATTATCACAACCGTAATTATAGCGTGTCTTGGTGTGACAGGTTTTGCTTCGGCAGATTCTATCATCAATACTGGGCCGAACTCGTTGAATACCATCAAGACAACTGAGGTCGACAAATGTACCATCACCAATAACAACAACGTCGATATTACTCAAACGAATAAGCAGGATGCCGTGAGCGGCGATGCCATAGTGACTAACAATACATTGGCAGGCTCAGCCGAGACCGGTGATGCCATCAACGAAAACATTTCAGAAGTTATAGTAAACATCAGTAACGACAGCGCCTTTATCGGGCCGACCGAAGGCGCAATCCCAGCACCTATTTTGCCACTGCTAGATGAGTGCGGTAATCCAATTTCCATTCTAGCTAGTGAGCGTGCGTGTGCTAGATTTAGTGAATGTGCTGAAATCTTTACAGCAAACCGTTGCTCATTCAGCGATATTTGCTCTTGCTCTTACAATTACAACGCTGCTTGTCGAAGCTTCAGTAAGGCTAAAAACCGTTTCCCTAAGAACCGTGTTGGTGGTGGCTTTGGCCAGGGCCAGGGCGGCTTTGGTGCCGGCTTTGGGCAGGGCGGCTTCGGCCAGGGCGGGCCCGCAAAAAACTATAACGCGCCACCGGCTGCCGTTGAAGCCGCAGAAGCTCCTGCAGCTGCTTGTGCTTCTGCCTCTTGCAGCGCTTGCGCTTCTGCTTCTTGCAGTTCCTGCGTTTCTGCTTCTTGCAGATCCTGCGTTTCTTGCGCTTCAGCTAGAGTGGCCAGCATCAGCAACACCGGTCCAAGCTCAAAAAACATCATTTCCAGCAACGTGTCTAGCACTACAACGGTAAACAACACCAACAACGTGTCGTATAGCAGCAATAACAATCAGGCTGCAAGTTCAGGTAATGCAGTCGTCGCCGACAACACGACAGCCGGGGGTGCCGGAACCGGTACGGCAGCTAACGGCAACGAAACATCCGCTTCAGTTAACATCTCCAACTAAGCGCCACCGATAGGTATGATCTTCTTCTTGGAAGACTTGGCCTTATGGTGAGCACCCGTAGCCTTGGCTACAGGAATCGGAGCTGATGGCTTCGACGGCACAGGTGCGGGCGATTCGGATACAGGTTCAGATTCAGAAAGCGGCTTTAAGTTGATAACCAGCGGAGTCGCTTTTTGATTGGCATCAGGGCCAAGGCTGCTAGCCTTGACTGGCTCATCGCCCATCAGCGCGACTACATTACTGAGCGGATCGAGCGGTTCATCGGTGCTAACAATAGCCGGCTCAGGTTCAGCCGCTGTGACTGGTTCTTCGGGCATAACTGGCCAAGATGCTGGTTCTGGCTCGGGGGCTGGGGCAGCGGTAGCCGCGACCGGCGGAGCAGGAGTGGCAGGCACGGCAGACGTGGGAGCCGGCTTGGCAATGCGCAAACCCGTAACTTTAGCCAATATCCGCGAGCCGAATAGCAAGGCATCAATACCGAGCAGCACTATGGTAGTGACGAAGAGTCCAATCGAGGTCAGCATCCAGGGGTTGAGTGGTTTCTTGGCAAGGTCCAGTTGGTAGGGCGGCAGCGGCTTGGCAGATTTAGTAACGGTGATTGGCTTCTGCACGGTTACACCCTGGTAAGTGGTGGTGAGCTTTTTATTGCCCAGACCGGCGCGCAGCGTGACGCTGCCTTTGCTGTCGGTGGTGCCGGTAGCATTATCGAGCGTTACCACGGCGCCAGGCAGTGGCTTGCCGTTAGGCCCGCGAACAATAACTGTCACTGGCACGCCAGGCAACTGGAAAGTCAGATCGCTGCCAGTGGCGACATTACCAGCTGCATCAACACTTTTGACCCGGTAGTGCAGCAGGGTCTGCGGTGTTAAGAAGCTACTGTTCAGGGCTACCGAATGCGTCGTCGTTGGAGCGGCAACAGAGGTACTCAGGCCATATTTATCATCAAGCCCGTACTCAACGACCGAATCGGTCGGTTCGCTGGTAGTCCAGGTTATGGTGGCGCTATATGGGGTGACCTCGGTAGCCTTAACGGCGGTAATAACTGGCGCGGTCGTGTCTTTTGGTGGCGCTGGAGCCGCCGCTGCCTTCGGAGCGGCTGCAGCTGCAGCCCCAAAGTTGACGCTCACGCCGCTGGTGCCGTAGGCTACGGGGTTGCCGTCACTTACCAGCGATGAACTGCCGGCGACGCCAATGGCCGCGCTACCGGAGCCAACCAGCGCTTTAAAGGTAACAGTCCCCACAAGGCCGCTGCCGCTAACGCTACTGATGGTGCCGCGGGCCAGCGTGGCCAGGCCATCGCCACCGCCGCTACTGGCGCCGATTTCGAAGGCGCTGCCACTGGCCGAGAAGCCAATATATTGCAGTTTGCTGGCCGGATACGACAAGTCGGCCTGAACGGCGTTAATTGGCGTACCGCCGCCATTAGCGTAGACCGCGATAATAACCGTGCCGCCGCTGGCGACCGTGCTTTTGCTGGAAGTCAGCGATATCGACGCGCCAGCAGCCGCAACTGGCACGGCCGGCGTCAAAACACCGGCCAAAACAGCCAGTGCCAGGATAATTCTTGTTAGTTTTTGTTTCATAATTTAGTAGTTATTATCTTTCCCATATTGCGACAGGATTACGCTTAAGTCAAATATATCAACCTTGCCGTTACCGTTGAAATCACCGGAACCGGGCTTCTGCCAACGCGACAAAAACATGCTCAGATCAAGTATTGTTACTTTATGATCGCCGTTCAGATCGCCCTTGAGCGGTGGCGGCGGGTTATTGATCGATATGGTCGCCGAACTGCTGGTGGTATTGCCGCTGCCATCAATCGCCTTGGCGGTGATCAGGTGCGAGCCGTTTGGCTTGTTGTAGGTATCCCAGTTGAGGGCAAAGGGGGCAGTGGTGATTGTCGTGATCAGGGTGCTATCGGCATAGAATTCAACCCGTGCCAGGTCCAGATCGTCGCTGGCAGTGGCTGAGATCGGAATCGTGTATTGCACATTGGTCTGGCCATCCGGCGGAGCGCTCAGGGTTACGTTTGGCGCAACAGTATCAGGCAGCGTACTAATGTTCAGCGCCGCAGAAACAGCCGATTCATTATCGCCAGCATCGACGGCCGTCACTGTGTAGGCGTACTGGCGGTTGTAGTGCAGGCCCGTATCCTGGTAATTGGTTACCGATCGAAGAGCGATAAAGACGCCATCGCGGTATATCTTGTAGCCGGTCACCGCCACATCGTCGGTGGCGGCTGTCCAATCCAGATCAATCGTGGTTGTTGTTTGATCGCTAGAACTCAGATTAGTCGGGCTAGCCGGAGCTATTTCATCGGTTAACGTGCGGGTCGATAGCTGCGTTGATTGAGCGGAATTGTTGCCCGAAGCATCATGAGCCCTCACTTTGTAGGTGTAGGCAGTATCGACGCCGAGACCGCTATCGGTGTAACCGGTGCTGGCGGTGGTGGCTATCAGCGTAGCGCCCCGATAGACATCGTAGCCTGTCACAGCCACGTTATCGGTTGAGAGGTCCCAGCCAAGCGTGATCGAAGTGTCGGTGCGAGCAGAGGCGACCAGATTAGCCGGCACCGACGGATTGGTCGTGTCGTAGGCAGTTTGAGTGTCGAGTGAGGTAGAAGCGGCCGAGGTGTTGTTGGCAGCATCGTAGGAATGCACGGTGTAAGCGTAATCGGTGACCGGCAGCAGGCCGGTATCGGTAAACGCGGTACTGCTGGTGGTGCCGACCAAGCTGCTGTTGCGATATATCTTGTAACCGGTCACCGCCACATCGTCGGTGGAAGTATTCCAGGCAAGGCTGATCGAGGTATCGAGCACGCTGGTGGTATGGACGTTGTTTGGCACGCTTGGCGCGGTCGTATCATCTGAGCTGGCAGTAGTGTAAGGCGCCGATTCAGCCGAGGCGTTGGTGGCGTTGTCGTAGGCGCTGACAGTATAGGTATAACTGCTGCTGACGGTCAGGCCGGTGTCGGTGTAGCTAGCACCGGCTGGCGAAGCGATAAGCGAGCCATTACGATACACCCGGTAGCCCGTCACGCCAGCGTCATCTGTTGAATTGTTCCAAGCGAGGGTGATACTTGAGACGGTGCTGCTGGCTTTATGGACATTATCGGGGACAGATGGCGGCGTCACATCCTGGGCTGAGCCAGCATAAAATGGCGTCGACAGCCCCGAGAAGTTGTTAGTACCGTCATAGGCGCTAATCGTGTAAGTGTAGGTGCTGTAGACGGCTAGACCAGTGTCGGTGTAGGTCGTGCCGGCCTGGGTGCGCACCAGTGATCCGTTGCGATAGATCTCATAGCCGGCCACGCTCACATTATCGCTCGAAGCGTTCCAGGCAATGCTAATACTCGAAATTGTTGATCCAGTCTGCCGCACATTGGTTGGCGTACTTGGCGCTGAGGTATCGGCCAGGGTAGACGTGGGCAACGGCGCAGATTGACTTGAGGTATTATCGACGGCATCGAAGGCGCTAACAGTGTAGGTGTAGTTGGTGTTGGGTGTTAAGCCACTGTCGGTGTAGCTCGGGGTAGCAGGCGATGCGATAAGACTGGTGTTACGGTATACATGGTAGCCCGTCACGCCAACGTCATCGGTCGAAGCATTCCAACTGATATCAATAGCGGTAGCCGAACTGCCCGTTACCAGTAGGTTCGCTGGAACGCTCGGCGCCGATATATCCGGTGCGGCGCCGGCAAACGATGCCCACAGGCTCTGTCCGGCAGACAACACCACAATGCCAATCACCAGCTCTAAAAAGTGCATCACACCAGGCAAATGGTG
>JAQBRQ010000041.1 GCA_028286385.1 Candidatus Saccharimonadota bacterium | reverse complement strand
GAAGCCAGCCAAACCAGCATCCTGATATTCTTGGGCAACACTGAGCAACTCTTTAACGTTTTCCTGGCGAGCTTCGCCTTGCGGTGTGCCATCATCGAGGTATTTGAGATAACCAATACGGCGCAGCAACGAATCAATGAGACCAGCAACGGTAGCTTCTTCGCTGATGCGGCGCAGGCTACCAAGAATGTCACCGAGCTCAGATAGGCTGGCTTTGGCTTTTGGGGTTAGGCTGGGGCAATCGTTGGCTTGTTGCAACGCTTCTAGTAGCGTTAGGCTGGGGCAATCGTTGGCTTGTTGCAACGCTTCTAGTAGCGTTAGGTTTGGCTCGTGCTCAGCCTTGGGGACTGCTGGCGCATCGAATAAGCTGAAGATTTCATCGATATCGAGTTCGTCGGTACGCTGCGGGCTAACATCCCTACCCTTGCGGGCCTGCCACCAGGCAATAAAGTTCTGTAGGCTTTTGGCGCCGACGCCACGGGCCGGGATGTTGACGATGCGCTCAAAACTAACGCGGTCTTCTGGTTGGAAGATTAAGCGCAGGTAGGCCAGTAAGTCTTTGATTTCCTTGCGGTCATAAAATCGGACGCCACCAACCACACGGTACGGAATGCCGTAGTGCACGAAGGCTTCTTCGATGGAGCGGCTCTGGGCATTGGTGCGGTATAACACGGCAAAGTCGCCGTACTTACGCTGACCGCTATCAATGCCGGCCCGGACGCGGCGAATCACCGCTTCGCCTTCGGCTCGCTCGTTATTAACCTGCAGCATCTGGACTGCTAGACCATCGCCAGCGGCTGTCCACAATCGCTTGTCCGATCGCTGGGCGTTCTTAGTAATAACCGCGTGCGCGGCATCCAAAATGTGCTTGGTGCTGCGGTAATTTTGCTCGAGTTTGATAATCGTGCAGTTCTTAAAATCGTTCTCAAACTTGAGAATGTTGCGAAAATCAGCGCCTCTCCATGAATATATCGATTGCCAGTCATCACCGACGACTGCGATATTTTTATCATCATTAGTGAGCAGGTTAACTAATTGGTACTGGGCGGCATTGGTATCCTGATACTCGTCGATCATGATGTATTTGAACTGTTTTTGCCACTTGGCGCGGATTTCCGGCTGAGTTTTGAACATTTCGACCGTTTTATTGATCAAATCATCGAAGTCGAGGGCCGACGCGTCGCGCAACGAACGCTCATAGAGCGGATAGACTTTAGCGGCGACTTGCTGCCCCGGACTGTTAGCCGAGCCGGCGTATTCTTGCGGTGAAATCATTTCGTTTTTTGCGCTGCTGATGAGGCCCGATATGGCACGCGGCGGAAAGGCTTTTTCGTCGATCATCAGCTGCTTACTGACTTGCTTGATGGCTGCCTGGCGATCGGACTCGTCGAAGATCACGAAGCTGCGCGGAATGCCGACTGATTCGCCGTCCTGGCGCAATAGCCGCACGCAAATGCCATGGAAGGTTCCCATGTACGGCATAAACCCACGGTTATCGGCATTTTGGCCGAGCAACTGCCCAACGCGCTCACGCATTTCTTTAGCGGCTTTGTTGGTGAATGTCACCGCCAGAATGTTAAATGGCGTGGCTTTATGGGTGGCGATTAAGTAAGCTATGCGGTGCGTCAATGTTTTAGTCTTGCCAGAACCGGCGCCAGCTTGAATTAGCAACGGTCCTTCCGTTGTCTCGACAGCCCGGCGTTGCTCCGGGTTCAAACCTTCCAATAAATGCTCCATTACCCTCTATTTTACCAAAATAACACCTATAAAGCTGTTGTAACTTCTATAAATATTAAATTTTTTAATATTTACAACAAATCTCTTGCCTGGCGGAGAGGTCGGTACATTTATAGGGCACGTGGTAACAACGTGGGAACAATGTTGTAACCACGTGCCCTGGTTTTTAGACAAGGCATATGAAACACGCCGCGGCATAGAGCAGACTACGTGGGTGTGGATGGTTCAGGTTGAGAAGAGATTGGTGAGCGGTTTTACGCCTTCGATCGTGATAAGCCCAGCATCAAGTGCGATATCCGCCCAGGCGACAAGCATAATTAGGCTTAGAATAATGCCGATTGCAACAAAGCGCCTGCTGCGACGGCTTTCGAGCGTGTTGATCGGTAAAAAGTACTGCTTACTATCGACGAGTTTCTGAAGTGCGGCATCGGCCTTGACCTGCTCCTCATCGGCAACCTCCGGATTGATTTCGATCGCGTTCCCTTTATCGCCTTGGTCCTCCGGCGCGTCTGGCGCAGGCGCTGTTTTTTCGGTGTCTGCCAGCGGCTTAAGTTCCAGTTTTACGTGCTTGGCGGGCGCGGCAGACTCAACTTCGGCGGGCTCCACTGGTTTTGCTGGTTCGGCTGCTTCAACGGGGGCAGTCGTTTCTTCGGCTTGTTCTTTCACAGATGTTGTCAGGACTGGTGCGGTCAACGGCTGCAGCCTAAGCTTGGTATCTTTGGCGGGCGCAGCAGTTTCGGTAGCTTCTTTGTTGACCATCGGATCTTGCATCATCGGCCGATGAGTCACAATAACTGACTTGGAGTTACCTGATGGGGCTGATTTATTGGGGTGAGCCACATCAACGATTTTTTTAGGTTCTGCCATGACTAGGCCTCCTGCCTATGATTAACGCGATAGGCGCCTTCGACTATGTCGGCGAATTGTTGATAATTTAAGCTGGCACTACCGACGAGCGCGCCGTCGCAGCCTTCGATTTCTAAGTAGCCGGGTGCGGTATCGGCTGTGACGCTGCCGCCATACAATAATCGCATCTGCTCAGCCGTGCTGGCACCGTACAGTTCGGTTACGTTGTGTCTGATCAGATCTAAAACGCGCTTAATGTCGGTCGGCTTGGCGATCTCGCCGCCAAATGTGCTGATTGCCCAGACTGGTTCGTAGGCAATGACGACGTTTTCTACTTCTTCGGGTGTCAGATTGGATAAAGCAGTGGTGACCTGATCGTGGATCAAGCGGCTGGTTTCGCCGGCTGCTCGCTCCTGCTTGGTTTCGCCAACACAAAGGATAGGCGCGATGCCATTGCGAACTGCGGCTTGGACTTTATCGCGCACGTCTTCTAGCGATTCCTTAAAGTAAATACGGCGTTCGGAATGACCAATAATTGAGTAGTGGACCAGGTCGCGCAGCATCGTAAAACTGACTTCGCCGGTAAAGGCACCGGCATCTTTGGTGTAGGCATTTTGGGCGGCTAAACGGAATTTGCGGCGATCGATCTCCAGACTTAGTGGTTGCAAAACCAGTAGGCTTGGTGCGAGGACGACTTCGATAGTACGATGCGCTGGAATACGATCGTTGAGTCGTTTTACCAGCAAACTAGCCTCGTGAGTGTTGAGATGCATTTTCCAGTTGGCGACGATCAGGGTGCGTTTCATAGTTGTTATGCTTTATTGTACTATTTTCTACCTAATAAAGCTTCTACGCCTGGCAATTTGCGGCCGCCCATTAGCTCTAAACTGGCGCCGCCACCGGTAGAAACGTGCCCGAAGCAGCCGACCAGATTGCGTGACTCAACGTAGCCAACGGTATCGCCACCACCAACAACCGTGAATGGTTTGTGGCCAAAGTCACCCAGTAAGGCTTCGATAATTAGTTCCGTTCCATGGGCATAAGGACCGATTGGTCCTTGTAAGCCGTTGGTTTCAGTGACACCCATTGTGCCGTTCCAGATAACGGTGTTGGCAAGTTGGATTCCACCAGCAATGAATGAACCGCTAAACGGCCCGATATCTAAAATCATTTCGTCGGCATGAACATGACTGGCCGCAGCTGGCACGCGTTTTGGATAATTTTCGATGTCGGCAATGGCGTGCGAGCTAAAGTCGACGATGCGGGTTGTTCCTGTCTTGTCGATTTCGTCGGCCACCACCACATCATGTGGCACAGCAAATACGAACGGTCGTTTTTTGGCTTCGCCGCCAGCTTTACGCAAGATGGCCTTGGCAAGCGGAATGTCGGCTTTGTCGTACAAGCTTTCGCCAATCTTGATACCCTGCGCGGCCAAAAAGGTATTAGCCATGGCGCCGCCGACTGCTACAAAGTCGGCAATTTCGATAAAACGATGTAGCACTTCGATCTTGTCGGCAATTTTAGCGCCGCCAACGATGGTCATCAGCGGGCGTTGCGGCTGGAGCATGACGTTCGTAATGGTGTCGACTTCTTTTTCTAATAGTAACCCGGCGACTGCCGGCAAGAAATGCGTGACGCCTTCGGTACTGGCGTGCGCGCGGTGCACTACGCCAAAGCCGTCTTGCACAAAGACTTCGGCGAGGTTGGCCAGCTGCTTAGCGAAATCCACGTCATTGGCTTCTTCTTCGGGGTGGAAGCGCAAGTTTTCGAGTAATAAGACGTGTCCATTCTTTAGGCCAGCGGCTGCTTTTTGAGCTGGCTCACCAACGCAATCAGTCGAAAATTCTACCGGTCGATCAAGCAACTGCTGCAGGCGCTTGGCAACCGGGAACAGACTATTCGCTGTATCTTTTGGCCCAGTTGGGCGGCCAAGATGCGAGCAGATAATCAGCTTAACATTCTGTTCTAGCAAATACTGGATGGTCGGCAGCGACTTTTGAATGCGATAATCGTCGGTGATCTTACCATTTTCGAGCGGCACATTATAATCGGCACGTAATAAGACGGTCTTGCCGGTTAAATCTATGTCTCGAATTGTTTGTTTCGTGAACATCTGTGGCCCCTTATTCTAGTACACGGACTTTAATGGTATCGGTGGTCCCTACAACGCCTGGATAGTGGCCTGAGGCCGTGACCACCACATCGCCCTTATGTAGGACTTTGCTTTTGCGCAGCCAATCGGTAAGTTTGGTGGCAGCCATGGCGTCGACTGGTCTTGTGTAGCTCTTGGTGCCATGCACAATAGCCAGTTGCTGGGCGGCTCGGGCGTTGCTGGTGACCGCAATCACCGGAATCGTGCTGCGTCGGCTAGAAATCTGGAGTGCTGTAGCGCCCGATTGCGTCTCTACAACGATGGCTTTGGCAGCAATATTCTCGGCCAAACTAATCACCGCTTTGCTGATGGCTGATTGCCGGCTGGTGTCTTCGTGGTCATAGGTGCTGGGCGCGAATGGGGCGTGGCTTTCGCTGTAGCGGATAACGCGCTTCATAATCTGAACTGATTCAATCGGATACGAGCCGTTAGCCGTTTCGTCGCTGAGCATCACACAATCAGCACCAGTCAGGACGGCCGTTGCCACATCAGAAACCTCGGCACGGGTTGGCTCTGGCATATCGGTCATGCTGGCCAGCATCTGGGTGGCCACGATTGTTGGCGTGGCATATTGCAAACCGAGGGCAATAATTTGGCGCTGCACGATTGGCACGCTTTCGGCCGGTGTTTCGACGGCTAAATCCCCTCGGGCTATCATAACGGCGTCGCTGGCCACGACAATCGCTTCCATGTTCTCGACTGCCGCGGTAGTCTCAACTTTGGCGATGATGTTAGCGCTGCTGTTCATGCCCTTCAATAAGCCTCGGAGGTTAGTAATATCGTCAGCCGTTTGCACGAAGCTCAAGGCCACGTAATCGATGTCCTGAACTGATCCGTAGATCAAATCAGCCCGGTCTTTGGGCGTAATAATATCGCCGCCAAAATCGGTATCCGGCAGATTCATGCCTTTGCGCTTGATCAAAATGCCGGCGTTCTCGGCCTCGACGTGGACAATGCCCTCACGGACACTGGTTACGGTGGTGCGAACCTTGCCGTCGTACAGATATATACGCTCACCGCGCTTCACTTTGGTGGCTAAATCATATTGAGTAGGCAGATGACCGCTGGCCGCATAATCGGCCTGGTACTTAAAACTAAGCACCTGCCCTTTTGCGACATTAACAATGCCATCAAAGTCGCCCAAACGAATCTTTGGCCCCTGCAAATCCTGAATAATCGCCACCGGCTTGCCATACACTGCGCTGGCCTTGCGAATCCACTTGATCTGCTCGGTGCGCTCTTCGTGGTTGCCGTGGCTAAAGTTAAGCCGAATACCATTGGTGCCGGCTTTGATTAAACTGAGGATAGCTTCATAGCTGTTGGTGGCTGGCCCGACGGTGGCAATAATTTTAGTCCGCTTAAAATTCTTAAGCGGCACATTCGGCGCTGTATCTGTTTGTTTCATAATTTGCCCACTCTAAAAGGTTACGCTTTAACTTTTAGTATATAGCTCCTGCGCCAGTTTTACAAAAGGATACCATAACAGCGCCAGGTAGTATCCGTAGAGCCCGCTTGTCCAGCGATTCGCACAATTACTGGGCGGGGGACATGCCAATATAGTAACTTGCAGTTATTAACAAAATTTTGTTAATAACTCACACGTCGTGATTTGGCCTAACCTAAAACCGGTTCCGGAGAATATCTCGCTTCACGATATGCACCTGCTCTGATGGAGTTCGCTCCCCCTTGAGCAAGAAAAAAGACCTACATTGCTGTAGGTCTTTTTTCTTGGTGATCCCAAGGAGAATCGAACTCCTATTGCCGGGATGAAAACCCGGTGTCCTAACCGTTAGACGATGGGACCGTGAGTGAGGTAAAGCGCGTACATGCTTGCATGGAAGCGCTTTCCGAACGAACGGTGACATATGCGCAGCATATGGGACTACGTTGGCCATGCTGGTCGCGCAGGCCAAGTGGTCGTATTTGCGACTGTTGGACTCGAACTAGCATACCATAACAGAGAGAGAATGAAAATCCCCCTCTAGCGTCAAAGGGGGATTTTCTAAGGGTTTTTGTTTTACAGAGCGGTCAGTCATGCTCGCTTACTGTCCGTAAGTCTAACACAAATCGGTGATTTGCGCTAGCGCTTATCCACAGGTACTAGGCGCTTAAGCGACGACCGAGGTACCAGCGGTAAACAACGGCACCAAGTGCAGTGACAACTGCGAAGATTGCCGCAACGCTACCAGGACCAGTGTTAACCAACTGAGTTGGGGCGGTCGGTACACCTGGAGCCGTGAAGGTGACTACGGCTGCACACTTATCATTCTCAGCGTACTTAACGGTGTTATTGACCGCGAATTGCACCTTAACTCGAGCGGCATATTGGCCATCTTTAGCGTACGCGTGTGAGACAGTCGCTTTGTCGGTAACCAGTACTGCGCTATTATCGCCAAAGTCGTAGTGGTACAGTGTAACCTTCGCACCGTTAGTAGCAGTAGCTGCAGTGGTGTAAGTTACCGTACGGTTGTCGCCCTTAGTAGCCGTGAGCATGTCACAAGAATATGCTGGGGTTGGTGGCTGAGGCTTACAGTTTTCCTTCTGGATGACTACATCTGAAGTGTCTCTGACCTCAGTAGGAGTTTGGTCAGAACGTGCTAGAGCAATGTTACGAACACGCACTTCACAGGTAGAGAAATCATCAAGCGTGGTCGTATTAAAGATGACATACTGCGTACCACCCGGAACGTAATTGCCAGCGATGAAACCGCCTGCAAATAGAGGGCCGTCTGCTTGAACCTTGTCGCCAGCGGTGTTGATCAAACGAACGCTACCGGGGACTAGCTTAACATGTGGTGGCAATATATCGCGGATAACAACGTTATCGAGATTAACATTACCGACATCTTTGGTCCCGAGGCGCCATTGCACTTCGGTGCCTGGCTTGGTAGTAACTTCTTTACCCCAACCAGCTGTACCCTTAACTTTAACTTCTTTTACGAGTTGGAGCTGTGGCTTTTGCTCAACGTTAACTTTAACGTGAATTTCTACAAGAGCGGCAAACTCAAAGCAGCCAGGCAGATCACCATTCATAGTGTTGTTGCCAACTTGTGCACCAGAACCAACGATACTATCGCTGAGTGCATACTGTGAGGTACCGCGGAGTAATTTCGCAGAGCCAGGAACGTAGGTGACGTTGAACTTTTCAGAGCCAAGGAGATCAGCTGTATCCTCTACGAGACCGGCGTTATCTGCACTAATGTAAGCACGGGCGCGCAGTACTTGTTCGGTCGCAGTTGGTAAGGCAATACGTACTTTCGTATTATGGGCTACGCCTTGACCGCTAGCATTGGTATAGGTGTTGGCGTTGTTGTGTACATACATACGCAACACAACTTCTTTGCTACCATCGTTAACGTTCTGAATGTCATCAGCGTTGGTGTTAGCAGCCATATCACTGCGGCGACCATCAAAGAACGCACGTTCATCACCATAGCTTGGCGTGTTCACGAATGAGTTAAAGACAGGGCCATTCATTGAGCCACAGCGGCCATTTTGGGCAGCTGGGTTAGCGGCATCGTCACAATTAAGGTTATTAGGATCGAACTTGTTGTAATCGTATGTTGGGCGATCAGGGTAAAATTCTGCATGTGCGAGCGGTACGCCGACACCTACGGCCAGGGCCAGTACGACGACTGCGAACTTACTCTTGCGACCAGCTGAGCGGATTTTGTTGAAAAGCTTCATCGTATATTCTCCTTAGTTTCTCTGGGTTAGTTCTCTGGTGGGGTTGGTGCACCGGTAATTGGAGCGCCTGCGCCTGGTACATTAGCTGGTACTGGTAGCTGGTTTGCTCCCGTATCAGAACCGGATTCGGCTGGTACGGTTGGTGCTGGGGCATTTGGCAACGGAGTGCTCTCTGGGGTTGGTGGTTTCACCGAAGGAGTATTAGGATGCAGTTCGCCCGGAACAAAACCGGCTGCATCTGGCTTTTGACCAGCTGGACCTTTGCCTGCTACGTCAGGAGTTCCACCATTATGTCCGGGGGGGAGGTTTTTGTTGACCTTAGGTTGAGGGTGCACAACGGGTTTAATTGGTTTTATCGGTACCCTGCCTGGTTTGTGGCCCTTCACTGGACCGGTAACGATCGTAGGGATCTTCTTTTTGATAGGAAGGTGCGGAACACTGGCTGGCGGTCTAGTGATGGCAGGAGGTGTGACTGGAGTAGGTGGCTTCGTCTCGATTGTGACGGGGGTCAGGATGTTGAAACAGTTGTTATTGAAAGTCTTGAAATAGATCTTCTTGCCAGCGGCAGTTGTAAAAGTAAAGACATCTTTGTCGCCACGAAGTGTGACAATGTTTGCGTTACGTATATTTTCACCGTATTGAGCATGGTTCATGAAAGTTCCGGTAGGCTGTTCAACGGCAGGCTTAGCGCCTTCAGCAGTCATCATCTGCTCGATAGAGGCAAGCGCTTCTGTGTTAGTAACGCCTTCTGGCAATACATTGCTGTTGTTGTCACCATGTAGGATGTTATAGGCTCTGGCAGCGATAGCTGGGCTACCTTTGACGCTGTAAGCAAGTGTTTCTGCGCCATTCAACCGACCTAATTCACCGACCTTGAAGCTTTTGAGCATGCTGCTCATAGCGCCGCGAGTGTGGTCGAGCGTGTTGGCGCTGTTTTCATTAAAGATAGCGTGGATGTTGGCCTTGATGTTAGATGGAGTACTGTGGAGAGTTTTTACGGCTTCGGGCACGCTTGTAGCGGCTTCAGCCTGGGCCAAGTTCTTTTGGTGAGTGCTTAGGCTGGGTGCCTTGGGCGCCTTGTTTGTGCTTGAAGGTTTCGCGGCCGGTGCTGTTTCGGTGTGTGTCACAGTTGTAGCAGTGCTAACCTTTTCTTTATTGTCTTTGCCTAGGAAATATCCGCTAACACCACTAATTGCGAGGGCGGCTACAGCCAAACCTGCTTTTAGTCTATCGCTGCCAAGGGAACGCTTTTCTTCACGAGCAGGAGCTGGCGGCGTTTTTGGAGCTTGAATTCTAGTACGCTGTGGAGCTGGCGTCCCGGGACGCGCTGGAGTTGGTGCTTGAGGAGGAAGATACACTGGCTTCTCCTCTACCTTACCATTTGATTGTGCAGGTTGCTGTGGTAGTGGTGCATTCGCAGCTAAAAGATCCTGATATGACTTTAAAGCTTCGTCAGCTCTAGTCGCAGCAGCTTGCGCATTAGCTACAGCTTCGTGTAAATTAGCCTGTTCAGCAATGAGCGTATTAAGAGCTTCTTGCTGTTGCTCAAGTTGCACTGCTTGAGCTGCATTTTGAGCTTCAAGCTCAGCAATACGAGCTTGCTCTTGAGTTTGCTGGTTAAGCGGTTCGCCTGTTGGTGGCATTTGTGATTCTGGCATCTCGTGTATGACCTCCTCTACGCTGGTTTCCCAGATAGAATTATTATTCGACTACTCCTACACCCCTTATGCCAAAAGGCACAAATTGTGGTATGGCATCAATATATCACAAGCGTTATCTATTGTCAACTATATGTGCTAGTAACATTCATAAGCACTATAGCTACTGTTAAAAAATCTGTAAGTAAGTTTTTTTTACAGTGCTGCAACATAAATTACGAGCTATCCACAGTGCCCCCGTCGCTTAAGCGACGGCCAAGATACCAATGGTGAGCGACTACACCAAGAGCAGTGACGACCGCGAATAGACCGAAGACACTACCCGCACCAACATTGACCAGGCCAATTGGAGGGGGCATCACCGGTGGAGGACTAATTGGAGGGGGCACTTCAGGTGGGGTAGTAGCTGGAGGAGCAGCAACTTCTGGAGGCGTTTCACTCACAGGGCAGTCGATATCAGCCATGAACTGGACATAGCGGATTTCGTTTAATGAAACTCTCACATCGCCAATAGTAACGCCGGCGCCGGTAATGGTGTCGGGCAAATTACTGCCTAGTTTATTGCCATTAGTATCAAGCAGTTCGGTGCTTCCGGCTTTGTAAGTAACTTTTTGAGCGGTTGACAGGTTGAGGGTCGCATTATCGCTTATGCTGACTGGCTGAACATTGGTTCCAGTGATTGTAGCCGTTGAAACATTTGTGGTACCCACGGTATCGGGCAGCGCAACCTTGACGTTAACAGCGCCAACAACGCCAGGGCCTGAATTGTGCAGGCGAACTTTGTATTGAACGGTCTGACATTTATCGGCAACCGCCGGGTCGGCAAAGTCGGCATTATTCGTTACATTTCTTATGCGGTAAATGTTACCACCTGCAATTTGGCCTTCTCCCATTGCATGCGCCACGGGCACAGGCGCGCTCATGGCTGCTGCTGCGAAGAGCGCTACTAGGGTTGAACTTGTTTTCTTGGTTATAGTTTTCATGGTTCTATACTCCGTAAGTTAAGCTGCGCGCCTAAAGCCGCCAGGTCGTGCTTCAATTGGAAAAGATTCGTTGTCGCTTGCGATATTGTTAGCCGAATCAACAGCCGTCAGTGTCACTCGCGCATTATCTGGCGTAGTTCCGGCTATATAATCACGGCAAACTTCACCTGGCTCATCGCCAGCGTAATTTGGGGTTACAAAGTTACCGTTACCTACTTCGCTGAAAGCGACCGAAACAATGTCGTTTTCAACATCATTAACGTATCCGCAAATCTGCTCACGGTCATCAACAATAACGTGCTGAGGGCCAATAAGGTCAACTATTGGAGCATGGTTAACGGGTGGCGGAGATGGTGGGCGGGTTGGGGGTGGAGATGGGACGGTTTCATCTTTACACACAGCTACCGCGTACCCTCTTGCGTCTGCTTCAGCATTTGTTATAGCGGAGCCGCTGGCGAGCGCAACAATATTACCCCTGGTTGTTGCGTCGACTCTGGATGTTACCTTCACGGCGGCATAACCTTCGCCTGTACCCTTGAATTCAGCTTCTGAGTAGCCGCGAGCATCTTCGCATCTTGCATTACCGAATATCGTAGCCTTAGCTTTAGTAAAAAGCTTTAGATTTAAAGCGCTAGGGAACATGATGACAGGTGTTTTAATGATTTCACGGGGCTTCCTTGAAATCGGGCTAAATATGTTGCCGCAGTTGCTTCCTGAGTCTCGCACGCCATCCCTGTTCTTGTCATGACCGGCCTTCATCCAACCGGTATAAGAGAGGCTCGTAGGTACTTTACAGATGTACGTCCTAGTACGATCACGGAAAAACCTGGTAGCCCGCTTTGCGCTTGGGCTACTATTGATTGTTACGCCTGAGTTATAGCCATCATTAACCCACTTACAGGTTTCCCTCCTAACATACCTTTTAGGGATGCCGCTAACACGGTTATAGCTTAAGATGGTGACTCTTGAGCTAGAACTTTGCGACTCGCCAGCAATTGTGGCTTGTACGTTATCTATATCGACGTTTCCGATAATTTGAGCTGGGTTGGTAGAAAAATACTTCTCTGTTGTGACCACAGGCTGGCCATAGCTAATGTTGGTGACTGTTGCGGCCTCTGCCGGTGAGGTAATGCCTCCAATCGCCAGGCTGCCGAGTACTAGCGCACCTCCGCGACGCACTAACATATTTACCTTGTTGTAATGGTCGCTTACGCGTCCCTGCTCTGCCGCCTCGAGGATAGGCTGTTCTTCTATAAGTGGTGCTGGTGCAAATCTGATTGCTTCTGTGATATTTCCCATGGCCTGTAATCTCCTCCCCGGTCGCCCAGTTTTACTACGGTATACACACCTCTTCTGCCTGTCGGCATTTATTCGTAGTAATGACATGCGTACACGCAATTACCCCTGTGCCAAAACGCTTAAAAGTACGCTTTTCGGTCATTGTAAGCGTTTTAGGAATTTTTGTGTGTATAAAAAGCTACAGCACTAACTTTTGGGTTGGGTATCGATTGATTTTGGCGCGGCCGTAGCGGCGGCAGGTACGCCAAGTTTAGTCTTGCTAAAGGCGAAGCCGAAAGTACTGCCCTTGCCTTCTTTGCTATCAAAGATTAGGGAGCCACCTTGGGCGACGATGACCTTTTTTGCCATGAACAGACCGAGGCCGGTGCCGTCTGGTCGGGCTTTGCGGGCGTTGCCGGCACGGTAGAACTTAGTAAACAGGTGCGCTTGCTCGCTCCTTGGCACGCCAATGCCGTCATCATCGACTCGTAGCTCGATAGTATCGGATTTATTGATCAGCTTAACGTCAATATGACCCCCGGATGGCGTGTAGTAAATAGCGTTGTCGGCAAAGTTCATGATAATTTGGCGAGTTTTGGTCTCGTCGAGCAGAATCTCTGGGAAATCCTTGGGCTTTTTGTAGCTGAGCGTCAGATTGCGCGAGGCCGCTGTATCCTGTAGTTGCTGCAATTCCTGCTCGACCACTTCGGCTAAGTTGACGGGGGCGCGATCGATCACGAACTTGCCGGTGCGTAGGCGTGAGACATTTAATAAATCAGCAATTAGGTAGACCATGCGCTGTGAGCTAAAAAAGGACTGGGTGAGCAGCTTCTTTTGCTGGTCGTTAATCTCACCGGCATCACCTTCCAGGACCATACTAACGTAGCCCTTAACACTGGTTAGCGGCGTGCGTAACTGATGGCTGGCCATGCTCACAAAGTCGTCTTTGGCCTCATCTAACGCCCGTAATTTAGCGTTTGACTCCTTAAGCTGCCGCAGCACGTGCTGGTTTTCCTCGAACAGCAATTTGTTGTCGAGAGCCACGCCAATGCTCTCACCCAAACGATCCAGCAAATTAGTATCTGATTCTGTGATCTGATCTGGCGGCGCAAAGAAACCGACAACCAGCACGCCAACAATCCGGCGGCGAACCATCAATTTAACAGAGTAAACGGACTTGATTGGCATCTTATCGAGAGCGCGCTCAATTTCCGCTTTTGAGCAATCCAGTAGACTGGCCACCATCTCGACCGGTGCTTCTTCGAGCGACATGGTGTGACTGATGCCTGGCTCATCGAGCCACGGATTATCTTTATTCAAATGAATTGGGCGGGTAACGCCTGTCGGCAAATCACTGCCGAGCCAATCCTTGCCGCTCCAGCCGTAAAGACGCATCTCGTCTTTGGAATGCGAAGCTCGGGTGAACAGACCTACAAACGGATAATCAGTCGCCTGGGTGATAGCCTGGGTGATGTGCTCGCAAACCAACTTGAGCGAGGCATGCGACTCCAGCACCAAGGCATCTATCGTCCTGAGCAACGACAGTGTCTTATTGGTCTCGGCCAACTCTTTATTGCGCGCGTACATCTGTTGAGATACGCTGTCGAGCATGGTCTGCAATTTCTTTTTGCGTACCATGTTTGGCCTGGTTAGTTTTTTAACGGCATCTTCCACTCGGAGCGCTCCACCCTACTCACCTTATTTTAGCGATTCCGGCTGCTGGTCGGCTGGCAACTGTGCAAGCAGCTTTGAGGCTGCTTCCTTACAAGTCTCGACAGCAATCTGCCCAAAAAGCTCTTTGTACTGCTCTACCAGATCGTCAACGGCTACCTGCGGGCTTCCGGAGATGCTTACGGCATGCTTTGGCCAATCAACACTTAACTCTTTAACCTGCTCTGCCTGCTCAACAGCAATTGGGCCGATGATCGCCTCTTGTTGCTCAATGATTTTAGCTACTATTTGCTTGAAGATATCATCGTTCATATCAAACAGCCCCTGTCGTAACTTTAGTAGGTGGCTTTGACGCGAACGCCAGAATGCCAAATGTTATGAGGAATAGACCAACAGTCAATATTAAATCACCCCAGTTAGCGTTATAGTAGGTGCCTTTGGTTGTGGTATAAGAAAATACTGAATCTCCAATGTACATAACTGCTGAACCAGCAAGTATAAAACTGATTGCGCGGCGATAAAAGCCACCAAAGTAGCGATAAGACAGAATAAACACAACCGCTGCGAGTGTCAGTGCTAAAAAGTCTCCAAACGGATAGACGATGTCGAGAACTGTCTTAAGCGCTGGCTCATCGGGTGGTACTAACGTTCCGCCACGCGCGAGCTTAATCTGCAGATAGTAAGACGGTATCAGAAGCAGGATTGGCGCGATCACAACAATGGCCTTTGCTACATGTGACTTTTTGAGTGCAAACAGCGCACCGGTTGCAATCGACAAAAAGGCAATGCCTAATACCCAAAAGAATATGCTCGGTGCAAAGCCAATGTCAGCCAGTGATGGGTAGGGTGCAGGAACGTGTTTTACAAAGTTGTAATATGACCAGATTGTTTCGCCAAGCCCCCACAATACAAGGCCAAAAGATACAAAGAATACTGCTTTCCCGAGCGCGCTCTTTAAGCCTCCCCAAATTGATGCTTTGGCCATGCCAACCACGCCGCCAGCGAGGGGGATCAGCCCGAATAGAAAAGAGTACAGGTAGTTAAGATCACCGGCAGTGCGATGTGTTAAGAATAAAAATAACCAGAAAACCACCATCACGCCAAAGTAACCAGCGACCAATTTTTGATATATATTTATATGCTTCATACGTTTTTTATTTATGTTAATAGGTTAACCTTAACTTAAGCTTTTTACAGGGACTTGTCAACCAATATACAGAGGCGGGGCCGGGAAACCGTTAAAGCGACTTGCCATGGTTACGGTGTAAGCACCGGTATGCTCAAAAATCAGCACATCACCGACATCAGTGTAGGCAGGCAACGATACGTCTCTGGCAACAACATCAAGACTATCTCCGGTTGGGCCAGCAATCGTGAATGACAGGTTCTCCGTAGGTTCGGTTGGAGGATTAAACGGATGTATAGGGTACCTTGTAGCACCTTGGTGAATCATCGCTTCATATAGGGCATTATAGATGCCAGCATCCAAACAAAGCCACGGCTTATTAGCACGGTCATTTCGAGCAATAACTTCCGTAACTAGCACAGTTGATGTTGCCACCAAGCCGCGACCAGGCTCCATCAGTAACTTGGGCATATACGGTAAACCATGGAGCGCATTGTGTACATCAATAACAATTTGTCTCAGCTCAGGGATATCTTCCTGGGTGTCGTAGTGTACCGGAAATCCGCCGCCGATGTTTAATATTTCGAGCGTCACGCCTTCTGCATGCAACTCCTCAATAATCGGCTTCACTGCCTGCACACCTTTGGCCCACATGTTGGCATGTGCTGCCTGGGAACCTACATAGAAACTAATACCGTAGGTCTTTAAGTCGAGGTGCCTGGCATATAGTACCAAATCTTTTACGGTATCGACTGGGGCCCCGAACCGTTCAGACATCATAAAGACACTGCCAGCGTCCTCAACAATAGCTCGGACAAACACTTTAGAACCGGGCGCATTATCGGCAATTTTTTTGATTTCTTCCCTGGAGTCGGCCGCATAGCGCTTCACACCGGCATCAAAAGCTAGCTTGATTTGTTCAGCCGGTTTAATCGACGTGCCGTATACAATCCTGGCAGGCTCGACCCCGAGATCGAGTAAAATCTGCACTTCATACGCGGAGGCAGCCTCAAATGAGCAGCCTAAGCTATCGAGATAGGTTAAAACTTTAGGGTCTGAGTTAGCCTTTAGGGCGTAACAAACTTCGACGTCATCAAACAAATGAGTAAACGTCTCATAATTTTGCCTAAGCACGTCCTTACTCGTATAGAAGAACGGGGTTTTATGAGTCAGAAGGCGAGCTTGCTGCAAGACATTTAATTCGGCTGTTGGTAATGACATATTTTTATTTTAATAACTATTTTCAATAACTGTAACAAAAGCTTTAGCGTAAACAAAATTTATTTACCTGCTATCCAATTGAAACTAAGGCAATACCGGCAATAATAACAGCGATTGCAGCCACTTGTAGCTGGCTGATCCTCTCTTTAAGAAAGATGAAGGCCAGCACTATGGTTGGCAACGAGAATGATCCGCTTACTAACGCAACAATACTGGTTAACGAGGTCTCGCTGAAGCCCCAGCTAATAGCAAGGTATGCCAGAACTTCGCTGATGCCAATCAACACTAGGAACTTTTTTAGACCTGGGCTAATGCCGCGTAGTGTAACCTTCATAATTGCCGCCAGGACAAACGCTGCAGCAGTCATAAAAATATACATAAACATTGCGTACGATAGGGCGTCTTTGCCATCAATAAATCTGTCCCAGCCTACAGTCCATACCGCCGCCAATATCGCAGCTGCGCCGACTTCCTTAAGACCAGGGACAATATTGAGCTGCTTAGATTTAAGCCCCTTGATGTCCAGATTCATTAGCACAATACCAAAGAAAAGTGCCACTAAGCCAATGCCCAGGGCAACACCAAGGTTTTCACCAAAAAATATGATTGATATAAGAGCTACAAGCCCTGAGTAAGAGGCAAATACCGGGTTTAAGACTGCCAGTTGACCCTTGTTAAAGCCTTCGTAGACCAACCAGTAAACGATCATCTGTAAAGCTCCAAAAAATACCAGCCCAGCCCAGGCACTTACAGTGGCTGGCGTATCAACTGATTGATTTCGCACAAATACCTGCCCCAGTGTTATGAGGATAAATAAGGTTGCTCCGAAGCTGTGAGCCCAAACAAGACTTTTTATTGCGCCGATTTCGTCGATCGTTTTTTTGGCAAAGAAATCAGCCAAGCCCCACCCAAACATACCCCCTAAGCCAGCGAGTATTGCGATGAGGAGTTCGTTATGCATAACAGTAAATTATCACACTCGCAGGGCAAGCACCAATCAGTTGACCAGTTTTTGCATTGCCGGGGCGATACTTTTAGGTATACTTAGGGCGTAGATAAGCCGTTAGCACTATGACCAAAATCGCAATTATTGAGGATGATCAGGCAATCAGCCAGATGTACCGTTTCAAATTTGAAGCGGAGGGTTATAGCGTCGAAACGGCAGAGAACGGCAAGCTGGGGCTCGAACTGGCAGAAAGCGTCAAGCCTGACATCATCCTGCTAGACCTTATGATGCCGGAAATGACCGGCGACGTAATGCTAGAAAAGATGCGTGCCACCGACTGGGGCAAAGACATCAAAGTTATCATTTTGACCAATATGGGCGAGCAGGAAGTGCCGCAATCAGTCCGTGACCTGGGGGTCTTGGGCATTATTCTTAAAGCAGACATGACGCCGCGCCAGGTGGCTGATCTGGTCAAAAAGCAGCTCGTTGCCTGAGGTCTGTGCAATAATAGAGCCATGAATATAGCAATCCTTGGATACGACACCGAAGGCCGAGTTTCGCATGATTACTTCGATGCCCAGGGACACGAATTGACGATTTGCGACCAAAATCCCGACTTGCAAGTGCCCGAAGGTGCCGAATCGGTGCTCGGCGAGCACTATCTTGAAGACCTTGACCGTTTCGACTTGATCGTACGCACCGCCGGCATGCCGCCGAGCGTGATTCTCGGCAAAAATCCTGGTGTAGCCGGTAAAATCACGACTCATGTGAACGAATTCCTACGGGTCTGCCCAACGCGCAACATCATTGGCGTCACCGGTACCAAAGGCAAAGGCACTACCAGCACGCTGATAACCCGCATGCTGGAAGCGGCCGGCAAAACCGTGCGACTCGGGGGCAATATTGGCGTGCCGCCGCTGACTTTCTTGGATGAACTCGACGCAGATTCATGGGTAGTGCTAGAACTCTCCAGCTTCCAACTCATCGATTTGCAGCACTCGCCGCACATCGCCATTTGCCTGATGGTCGTCCCGGAACACCTAAACTGGCACCCCGATATCAACGAGTACACGCTGGCCAAATCGCAACTGTTCGACCGCCAAACACCCGAAGATATTGCCATCTACTTTGCTGAGAACGAGACTTCGCGGCTCATCGCCGCCGCCGGGCATGGTCAAAAAGTGCCTTATTTTGCCGAACCGGGCGCCACTATTGACAACGGGTGTATTAGCATAAGCGGTCAAGTGGTGTGCTCAACAGATGAATTACAGCTTTTAGGTGCCCACAACTGGCAAAACGCCTGTGCCGCCGTAACGGCCGTTTGGCAAGTCACTCAAGACCTGGATGCCATTCGATCGGTACTAACCACGTTTAGCGGCCTCCCCCATCGCCTGGAGTTGGTCCGCGAGCTAAGCGGCGTCAAATACTACGACGACAGCTTTGGCACAACGCCCGAAACGGCCATTGTCGCTATGCGAGCATTCGAAGCGCCAAAAGTTATGATTCTGGGCGGTTCAGATAAAGGCGCATCGTATGATGAACTCGCCCGAGCAGTCGCCAGCAGTAATGTTCGAATGGCGCTTTTGATTGGCGATCAAGCGCCAGCAATCCAAGCAGCACTCGAAAATGCCGGATTCACCGCGTTCCAAGCCGGTGGCGAGACGATGGACGAAATTGTGTCCAAGGCGCATCACGCCGCCCAACCCGGCGATATCGTGCTACTTTCGACCGGCTGTGCCAGTTTTGGTATGTTCAAAAACTACAAAGACCGCGCCGCGCAGTTTATTGCAGCCGTACAAGCACTCGCTTAAGCTCGGCGATTATTGGCGATTCGGGTTGTAAAACCTGTGCACGACCAGCTGCCAACTCACGGATCTGCTCCTCAATCCAGTGATAGTGCGTACAAGCCAGTACGATGACGTCAGCCCCTTCTTTGAGTCCTGACTGAATGTCTTCAGCCACCTTGGTTTCATTGATCTGCTCATCTTGAATCATTAATGCCCAATCACTACAGTCTGGCTCGATAACAACGATGCCCGGCGCATAGCTAGCCTTGAGTTCAGCATAGCGCGCACTGGCAAGCGTGGTCGGTGTAGCACACACTATAATTTTACCGGCTTGGGTAAGCGCTGCTGCTGGTTTTATCATTGGCTCAATCGCAATTAGTGGAACGCTAAAAAGCTCACGGAGCTTTTTAATAAGTGTCGTCGATACTGTATTGCAGGCGACGACAATTGCCTGGCAGCCTTCGTCAACTAATTCTTGGAGGATTGGCGTAACGAGACCTAAGATCTGTTCAGGGGTTCTAACACCGTATGGCATGTGCTCGACGTCATTCTTGAAAAGTACAATGTGCTCGGGCAAGGCCTTTTCGATGGCGTTAGCGACACTCAGGCCGCCAACTCCGGAGTCAAAGACGCCGATCTTCAAGCTTCTGTCCTCCTTTGGGCAGCTCTAATAACGTTTTCGAACAGGGCGCAGACGGTCAACGGGCCGACACCGCCTTTGACGGGTGTAATTGTTAGATCGTCGCGGTCGTAGACTTCGGGGGCGACATCGCCAACGGTTTTGCCGTCTTCGCTGGCCACACCAGCATCGACGACGACCGTGCCTTGGCTAATCATGTCTGGGAATAATAAGGCCGGGCTACCGGCTGCCGTCACGATAATGTCGGCGTCGAGCGTGAGGGCGCCAAGATCTTCTGTGGTGCGATCAGCTACCTGCACGGTATGCCCCATTTCGAGCAACTGACGTTCCAAGGGTGCGCCGACCAGCTTGCCGCGGCCAATCAGCAAGATGTTTTTGCCTCTCAAATCTATATTGTAACCGGCTAGTAACCACATGATTGCCATCGGCGTTGCTGGGTCAAACGCGGCATTAGCACCGAGGGCATCGACATCCTTTTCGGGCGCAACAAGATTGACTAATCCTTCGGTTTGCGATGGATCTTGCAGGGGCAGCTGGATGATAATACCATGCACCGAGTCATCAACATTTAACGTGTTAAGTAACGATTTGACCTCTGTTTGTTGGACGCGGTGTACGTCAACGTCAACCAGAATGTCGCTTCCGTACTGCTTTTTTAGACGCATATAGACATCGATGACCGGATTATCGACAGTCACAATAATCGCTAGCTTCGGCGCGATGCCCTGCGCCTGACGCAACCCACGGACCTGGTGGGCTTGGCGCTCTTCTATATAGCTCGAAAGTTCTTTGCCGTTAAGTATTTTCATATCTGTTAATTGTAGCATCATAGCTCGTGGGTTGCATTTTGTTGTCAATATTAATATGATTAGCATGAGCAATATAATCAAATAATATAAAAAGAGAGCCTTTCTATGCGACAACGCAGTATCGTTAAGATGATCCTATTATCACTAGTAACTTTTGGTATCTACAGCCTGTATTGGTCTATCAGTACCAAAAATGAAATGAACCGATTGGGCGCAAACGTGCCTACCGCTTGGTTGCTGATTATACCTTTCGTGTCTATCTACTGGCTCTGGAAGTATTCAGAAGCTGTTGATCAGGTTACGAGCAACAAAGTTTCTGCACCACTGGCGTTTGTCGTCGAAGCGTTCCTTGGGTTTGTTGGAGACCTCGTCATCCAAAGTGAGTTTAACAAATTAGCAACAGCGTCTGCTGGTGGCACGCAGTTTACCGCAACTCAGCCAGACAACTCGTTCGGCGGCCCTACTAATGCAGCTCCAGCTGCGGCACCCTCACCTGCTCCCGTTGCTCCTGAACCCCCAGTTGCAGTACCAACTGCCGTGCCAACGCCAGTCACTATCACGGAGGCGCCAGTCGCCGCTCCTGCTGCTACGCCTATAGCCGTTACTTCGGGTGATTCCAGCCAGCCTCAAGCTGCTGCTCAAACACCACCGCAAGTGCAATAATCATGCGCCC
Organism: Candidatus Saccharimonadota bacterium; assembly: GCA_028286385.1. Taxonomy (GTDB): domain Bacteria; phylum Patescibacteriota; class Saccharimonadia; order Saccharimonadales; family UBA4665; genus RYN-405. The sequence goes on along the minus strand of JAQBRQ010000041.1, from coordinate 44,634 downwards.
GGCTCCCAGCACGGCAAAAATATACATTATGCATTTGCTAACGTTTGGCTTGTACTTCTTTTATTGGTGCGCCAAAAGCCGGCAAGCAATCAATCAGGCAGCCCGCCAACAACTAGTGCCAAAGATCTGGTACTTAATCATCCCCGGCCTAAGTTACTGGTGGGTCTGGGAGTACGCTAACGCCTTGGAACATGTCTCATACAAGCGCATCAGGGCAGTCGATACTTTTTCCTACTATATTATTGGCACGGGCTTCCTGTTCCTTTTGCCTACATTCCCCTACATCGGATCGGATGATTTAGGCAGAAACGATACTCAGATTATCACGGTACTGCTGATCATGCTTGGCATATTGATTGTCCTCACCTCAATCGGGCTGGCGTTCTTTTGCAGCACTATCCAGAAGAAAATTAACCAAACGACGCCCAAAGCTTCTCCGCCAAACACAGTTTGAACTTGCCAAAACAGAGGTAATTTGCTAAAGTTTGTTGAGTCTAAACGCATTATCCACATGCACGACAACAAGGGCCAGTAGCTCAGCTGGTTAGAGCACCTGCCTCTTAAGCAGGGTGTCGAGGGTTCGAGTCCCTCCTGGCCCTCCAAATATAAGCGTTTTGACCTCTATTATGACTGAATTCCACATTATAAAGTTGTATATTTGTTAATATAAGTGTATAAATTATTTCATGACAACACCAGACATTGCTACCTTTGAAAGAGTAGGCGTAAAGGTTCACTTTACTGATGAAGGGTTAGCTTTCTTCAATGAGAGGATTAACAGTAATCTACAAGAGCAGGTTGAAGCTGATCTCTTGGCAGAACACGCAGACGACCCCAACATTGCCAGTAAAGTGCCGAATATTGTTGAAATGTGGAGCCTCCCTGACGATCGAGCAGACTACCTCAATCGAGCGGATGAGATAAGAAGATACCGCACGCATGGCGGCCAGGTTCTGGATGTAGTTGAATGGGGTGAATTCTTTACCGCAGACGTAAAGATTAGTGCTTCTAAGTCAGTAAGAGCCTTTCGCAAACTAGATAGACTTGCTATTGACGGCATACATATGGCAAGTAGGAATGCTCTAGTATCTGCTCCTTGGAACCGTCGGGGGCATTGGGGAGAAACCTGGGGTGATTTTCTAGGCTTCGTAGTAGACCCTGCCTTGGCTGACCAAGAGGCCACAGGTTATGTAATACCTGATATTGATCAGTCCGAGGCATTTGAAGCACTATCACCATTGCTTGTTGCAAGTGCGCAAGAAGTCTAAGCAAAAACGCTTTGACCACTTGGTTCAGGCAAGTTTACGTTGAATTTAGTTACGATAGCTTCCACGATGGTCCTCCAATACCGGTTATGTTAAAAACTTCCTCTGAAGCCTTTTTATCATCTAAATGGTGAGGCATCTTACTGACAACAAGCCTTATAGGGGCTAAATTAGGATGGTCATTTGATTTTTTATTTATTATTAAGTAGTCAAAGGGGAATATATTATGAAAAGGTTTATCGCATTTACATCGATTGTAGCTTTAGTTGGCCTTGCACCAGGAGCTATAGCTTTTGGCGCGCCTAACCCCAGTGGAACTGGCCGGCCAAACCAAGACTGTGTATCCATCGAAACACAGGGTGGTGGCCGCGCCCCAGGGCATGCTAGCTCATCGCCAGGTTCACCCTTTAATGAAGCCGGGCTGGACAGCCCGAACGGCGGTATAGGCGGCCAACACTATGAGGCTGCCGGAGCCCCGTCTCAGTATGACGTGGCTTGCTATCAAGTTTCACAACATTAGAACATTAGATAGCTCTTCACTAAAGTAACACGGCTTCGAGGGACCTTCTAGCAGGGCAGGAGGATAACGCTATGAAAACTAAACTTGCAGCCGTCCTGGGGATCGTGTTGGTGCTGGTTGTTGGTTGGCTTGCGGTTCAAGAAAACCAAAAAGCCAACCGCGGCACATGCCACCGTTTTGCCCCGGGCAGCGCCGTAGCGGCTGCACCAGACCTCTACAGCAAAGACGGGTTTCTTTTCGTGAATCTTTCTTACAACACCTCCAAAGATGCCGCCGGCAGAACTTTATATTGCTTTACCACGTCGGACGGCAAGGAGTCCCCGACCTTCCATGTGCTTCCGGGTGACCACTTGATCGTGACCGTTAAAAACAAGCTGCCGAAGCCTACCTCCGCCGGCCACATGATGAAAGTGGATAACTCGGGAGCGCAGGTCTGCGGGGCAACCACATCAAACGCCTCCTCCGTCAATATTCACTATCACGGCACCAACGTTTCGCCGGCATGCCACTCGGACGAAGTCATTCATACGCTCATCAATTCCGGACAGACTTTTACGTACGACATCGGGTTTCCGGTTGATGAGCCTCCCGGACTTTACTGGTATCACCCACATGTCCACGGCCTTGCAGAATCGGCAGTACTCGGCGGCGCGAGTGGAGCCCTTGTCGTGGAAGGGATTGAGGATCTACAGCAAGCAGTAAGGGGACTACCTGAGCGCATTCTCACCATCCGGGACCAAGTGCTCCCGCACAACAGTCCCGCAGGAAGTGTTACTCCGCCCATTGTGCCCGAGAAGGATTTGTCAGTCAATTATGTTCCCGTTTCGTACCCGAACTACGTGCCAGCCGAACTCACAATGAAACCTGGCAAAAAAGAATTTTGGCGGATTACGAACTCATCCGCAGATACAGTTATTGATTTGGAGCTGCAGTACGACGGCGTGCCACAAGAGTTGCAACTAGCAGGCCGCGATGGCGTTCCGGCAGAGTCACAAGACGGCACTAGTCAAGGCAAGCTCATACCGGTTAAGCACATCGTAATTCCGCCCGCGGCACGGGCAGAGTTCATCGTTCAAGGGCCATCCCCGAACGTAAAAAAAGCGCAGCTGGTCACGCAGAAAGTTGACACTGGTCCGGATGGCGACAGCGATCCAGCACGGCCGCTCATTGCTATCCATACAGACTCGAACGCAGCAGAGCCCTCCGCAATGCCCTTGCAGTCTGGAGCACCTGGTCCGCAGCGCTTTAATCTACTGGCAACCACGCCACCAACAACAACGCGCACGGTGTATTTTTCCGAGATCAATAATAAAAGCCAGTTTTTTGTTACTGTAGACGGCGCCACGCCGAAACTCTTTAGCCCAACCAATCCACCGGCCATTACCACCAAGCAAGGGTCAGTGGAAGACTGGACGCTCGAAAACCGATCACGTGAACTCCACACCTTTCACATACACCAGATTCACTTTTTCCTTCTAGAACGCAACGGTGCTCCCGCGCCCGTTCTGGAGCAACAGGTCATTGACACAGTGGACATTCCCGCTTGGTCTGGAGCCGGTCCGTACCCCAACGTAAAAGTACGCTTGGACTTCCGTGGAGCGGACATTGGAGACTACGTCTACCATTGTCACATCTTGGAACACGAAGACGATGGCATGATGGCCACTATCCGGGTTCTTCCGCGGATATGATAAGCTGGCACTCAATACTTCTTTTCAGTTGAATCATCCTTCTTTAACTCTAAGTTAAGTTTCAGCTCAACATTTCTGAGGCTTCGAACTACCAATGCCAAGCCTCCTAGCAACGCAACAAGAACTATTCCGACAAGTATACCGCTCGATAAAATCTTTTTTGATGAATCGTCCATACCATTCCAGTATAGGTGTTTTGGCTATACTCTCAGTTATCTTTCTTGCACGTACTCAATTAAGCTATACTTAGGGTAGTTATGTAGTTATTGAGCTGGCATCGCCATCATCTACAGGCTTATCAACGCTTAAGCGTAACGAGCTTATCTCTTAGTGGAAATCAAAGAAAGGATACGACCTATGAAGGGCGAACATCCTAAAAAAACACGTACTCCTTCGGCTAGTGATTTACGGCGGGTTATCAGCGCGCAAGCGGATATGGGCATCACGCCTCTAGTTTCTCAAAAAACAAGTCCCGCTCAATCAGATGAGCCGATTCATACTCCTCGGCAAGAAAAGATAATTAAACTAAAAGAAGCGGTGGAGTTGACTCAAGAATATACCAATGAAATTATCAGCGAGCTGGATGTCACGAATGAAGAATTAACTATTACCCGTGATTATGCGGATGCCATTATCCGGACAGTCCGCGGACCATTGTTGGTTCTGAATAAAGACCTGCGAATCATATCGGCCAATGAAGCGTTCTATAACGCTTTCAAGGTAGCGCCAAACGATACAGAAAACAGGTTGCTGTACGATCTGGGAAACCGACAGTGGAACATTCCGAAACTTCGTATATTGCTTGAGGAAATTCTTCCCGAGAAGAACACCATTGAGGACTTTGTAGTGGCACATGATTTTAAGGACATCGGCCAAAAGACCATGCTCTTGAATGCCCGAACCCTTCGGCAAGGACCGGATAAAACGTCACTTATTCTGCTCGCCATCGAAGATATTACCGAGCGACAACAGCTTGAACAGCAAAAAGATGAGTTTGTTAGTATTGCATCGCATGAACTCAAGACTCCCATCACTAGCGTAAAGGCGTATACTCAGATCCTCGGTAAAAGATTTCAGAAGGCTGGGGATATAAAATCAGTGGAGTTGGTCGCAAAAATGGACGCGCAGCTTGATAAACTCACCGATCTTATTGGTGACTTACTGGATGTAACTAAGATTGAAGCAGGCAGAATACAGTTCCATGAAAGCCATTTTGATTTTAACGATCTGGTCGCAGAGACTGTTGAAGAACTGCAACGGACAACGGAAAAACATCACATTGAGCAAGAATTACAGCCCTCAAGAACGGTCTATGGGGATCATGATCGTTTGGGACAGGTACTCATAAATTTTTTGACGAACGCCATCAAATACTCGCCCCATGCAGATAAAATTATCGTCAGCACGGTTGTGGATAAAGACAATGTTACACTGTGCGTCCAGGATTTTGGAGTAGGCTTATCAAAAGAAGATCAAGCAAAGGTTTTTGACCGTTTTTACCGGGTTGGCGGATCGGACCAGGCCACTTATCCCGGACTGGGGTTAGGGCTATACATCGCCTCTGATATTATCAAGCGTCACAACGGTCGCGTGTGGGTAGAAAGTATAAAAGCAAAAGGCTCAACCTTTTGTTTTTCTTTACCAATGACCAAGTAGAGAAAGTTACATATGGCTGATACAAAGAAGAAAATACTAGTTGCCGATGACAATCCCGCAATCCTGGATGCTCTTAAGATTATGCTTGAAGAAGAAGGCTATGAGGTCGAAACGACAGTGGATGGAGCAACAGTCCAAGACATAAAAGCACCCTTACCGGATCTTTTACTTCTAGACATTTGGATGTCTGGCATAGATGGTAGAAACGTTTGTAAACTCCTCAAAAGCAATGCTACAACTAAGCATATTCCTGTCATTATGATCTCTGCCACAAAAGATATTGAACAAATTGCCAAAGACTCAGGAGCTGATGACTGTGTTTCCAAGCCTTTTCAGATGGAACACTTGTTGGCAATCGTCGCAAAGCATGTCAATAAGCACTAGCTATTCTGTTATACTGCGGTTATTGGGGTATGAGGAGTTCATGTCTAAGCCGACAAAAAAGATTTTAATAATCGATGATGAAGCCAGCATCAGAGAGGCAGTTCGTCTTACTGTTGAAGAGCAAGATTTTTTGAACATTGAAGTCACAGAAAGCGCTGATGTAGCATCGGGCATCCAACAAATGAAGGCCATAGACCCCGACATTATTATTCTCGACCTGCACATGCCTGATAAAACCGGATTCGACTTCATGGACATAGTGCAGAAAAATAAACTTTTAGGCAAGGCCAAGGTGATTATGCTTACGGCCGATGATACACTCGGCAATCTGTTTAAAGCTGAGCATAAAGGTATCGGTGCATATCACTTTCTAGGCAAGCCGTTTAATATTTCAGAGCTTCAGGCACTAGTTTTAGATCTAAGCTTGCTAGACTAACATCACCAAGCATAAGCACTGTGGACTAATGCCTGCGCCTTATGTACAGTTAGATTTATGAAAAAGAACCAGCAAGGCTTTAGTGCAATTGAAGGCTTATTGCTTTTGGTGATAGTCGGAATTCTTGGGATTACAGGCTGGTCCGTGTGGCTTGGTAGGCACAGCAAGCAAACAATCCCAGATACTTCCGCCATAATGCAGAGCACTGCTCTTCAATCCGCAAAGGCTTCCACTACGCAACCGACTGTTGAAAAAACTGTTTATTCAAAAATACCCCATGATCTTCAAGCCGCAATTCTCGCTCAAACCCAGCATGATGTCCCTGGGTGCATAAAGAACTCGCAAATTGTTGACATCAATGACAAACCTACCGATCAAGAAGTTACTTATGCCTCAAACGGTTTTGCAATTACCGCTATTGGGTGCAATGGGGGCTCGGTACATTTATTTGCAAAGGTTAACGATGCATGGTCAGACCTCTCGCATACGCAGTTGGGTTTTAGCTGCTCACTATTAAAAAAGAACAAGGTGCCTGTTAAGCTTCTTGAAACTGCCTTCGCGGGCCAAGCCAAGTCCGCCGAATGCTATTCAGATGATTCAAGTGGAGCTACGGAAGCTTACCATGGCTAAAGATTAGTGTTCTCATCAATCTTCTCTATTTGTTGAAGAGTATCTCAAAAAGATAAACAGCACGAAAAGCAGCATGGCAAAATACAAAACTGATGAGCAGTTTTATGTAATTGTTGGAAGAGTTGATACTATGTAACTATGAGTAAGTACTCAGGCACTTACGATGCCTATGATCCAGAATATCTCGAAGTTTTCGAGGCAGTTGCGCCCTTAACCGCAACACGTCCGACAACTGGTTTTACATGCTTAGCAGAAGGCTCGCTTGACGCATTCGATGCAGTGAGAGCAGAATATATTGCACTTGGGTCAGACGATCGTGCACGTACCCAGCGAAGAATAGATTTTATCAGGCTTGCGGCCGATGTGTTCGGAGGGATAAGAGAGGGGTTAGAAAAAATTAACAATATTTCTCCTGAAGATGAAGATATACTGCGAGCTGCTTGAAAGGATGGAAGACTTATCTGAAGAGGCTATCAAAAAAGATTGTCCTCACTGCTCACTTGCGTCACAGGCATATCTTTACTCACTTGGCGAAACAAGTAGCTTTCGTATTGTTTGTGACGCTCATCCTCTAAAAGAAGGGCATATCCTTGTCATCCCAAAAGCCCATTTGTCTTGCATTGGAGAGTACGAACCTGGCCTACTACAGGAGTTTAAAGAACTGTATGATAAAGTGTCGACTTTCGTGCAAGTACAATATGGTTCGGTGGCAACTTTTGAGCATGGCGTTTTTGGTCAAACAGTATTCCATTCTCATATTCACTTTCTACCATTTACAGGCAGCCCCGACGACATTGTTCCTGAGGGCGCAGAGAAGCGCACGCCTCTAGCCGACCTCTCTGAGCTTCAAGAACTCTACAAGGGTCAAGGAGGATATTTATTCTTCTCAATAGGTAAAGATATGTGGACAGTAGACACAGACTTAGCCGAGCCGCGCTTCTTCCGGGACCGCTTTGCATCAGCTATTGGTCACCCGGAACGTGGTAGCTGGAAAGAAATGCATCAGAATGCGGAGACCATGGAAATTGTGGAAAAAGAAAACCTGAGCGTGCAGGAGAACTGGATTACTGCATGAAACAGCTCGTTCTAGCATCCGCGTCTCCGGCACGTGAGGAACTTCTGAGTAGAGCACATGCCTCTTTTATTGTGGATGTTAGTGACTACGAGGAGGATATGACCTTGCCTCTGGAACCAAATGAGTTAGCAATTCACTTAGCTTTAGGGAAAGGGCGCAGTGTAGCCTCACGCCACACGAATTCTATAATCTTGTCTGCGGACAGTTTTGCAGTGTTTGACAAACAACTTCTAGGCAAGCCTCACACTGAGGCTAGAGCCAATCAGATGCTTACAATGCTGAGCGGACAGTGCCATTTGTTTATCACAGGCTTTGCTATTTTAGACACGGATACTGGCAAAGAATACTCCGCCGCCGTCGAAACCAGGGTTTATTTTAGAGAGCTCAGCAGCACAGAAATCGACAACTACCTCGCCAAAGAGAATGTTCTAGCTAAGGCCGGCGCCTACACAGTCCAAGGTCTGGGCGCTGCTTTTGTCGAAAGGATCGAGGGAGACTACAGCAACGTAGTGGGATTACCGCTTGCAAGCGCCACTCTAGCGCTCAGGGACTTTGGTATCGAGCTTATATAAAACTTCCGGGCCGGATTTTTTGTTATACTTCAGTTATGAAAAGATTCTATATCCAGCAGAGAATTCAACCTTTGGCCAATCAATACAAAGTGTACGAAGCCGATGAGGCAGGCGGTCAGGGCAAATTAATTGCATTCGCCCATCAAAAGCGCTTTGCGTTTCGTGAAAAATTTACGCTCTATAATGATGAATCAAAAAGTAGCATTTTGCTTGAAGTCCAAGCTCGCCAGGTAATCGATTTTGGGGCGCGATACGACATCAAGGATGAGTCTGGCAAAATCTTGGGTGTAGTAGGTAAAGCTTTTGGGGCTTCGCTGCTAAAAAGCACCTGGCATATATTCCAACCAGGCCAAGAGGACGCTCCACATTTGATTGTCCGCGAAAGAAGTACCGGCTTGGCAATCATGCGGCGGTTATGGGAATTCTTGCCTATTGTCGGCGACATCCCATTCTTCGTAAAATATCACTTCGATTTCATTGATCCCAACACCGGCACAGTGCAGGCCTCTTACGATAAGGTCACCACGTTTAGAGACAACTACCGGCTGGACGTTGACGACAAAGCTGCCACAGAACTGGACCCCAGAGTTTTCGTAGCTATGGGTGTCATGCTTGACGCCCTCCAAAGCCGTTAAGCTCTACTAATTAGCGGGCGACTTTTTGATTGCGTGACGGCGTTTTTTAAAGACAATGCCCTTCGATTTGTCATAGCTAATAGTGGCACTGCTGCCCTCGCTTATATTGCCCCTCAACATTTCCTTGGCCAGCTTGTTTTCTATCTCACTTTTTATGCGCCTGCGCAGCTCGCGGGCACCATACTCCGGCTGATAGCCTACCTCCGCTAGGTGGTCAAGCACTGATTGATCAAATGCAAGCTCGATACCTTGGCCGCGAGCCGTTCGAGCTACCCGCTCTAGCTGCAAGCGTACAATTTCTTTAATTTGCTCTTTGGTAAGTGAGTGGAAGATTATTGTCTCATCGATGCGGTTCAGGAACTCTGGGCGGAAGTGGGTGCGCAAGACATCCAGTAGTTGCTCCTTGAGCTCATCGTACGGCTTTTTCTCTTTATTGTCTGGTGTTAGATTCTCCTGAATGAGGTGAGACCCAAGGTTGGAAGTAGCTATGATAATGGTATTAGAAAAGTCTACCACCCTGCCCTTGCCGTCGGTTAGCCGGCCATCATCGAAGACTTGCAGCAATATATTGTGAACATCCGGGTGAGCTTTCTCGATTTCGTCGAGCAGCAGAACACTGTAAGGCTTACGGCGGACCCGCTCCGTCAGTTGGCCACCTTCTTCATAGCCGACATAGCCGGGAGGCGCACCGATTAGTCGGGCCGTCGCATGGCGCTCCATGTACTCTGACATATCTATGCGAACCATGGCATCCTCATCTCCAAAAACTAGCCAGGCGAGAGCTTTAGCGAGCTCCGTCTTGCCAACGCCGGTGGGCCCAAGAAAGAGGAGAGTGGCAATCGGTCGATTACCCTCCATAAGCCCTGCTCGGTTCATGCGCACCGCATCAGACACGGCAGCCACCGCTTCTTCCTGACCGATTACCCGTTCGTGCAGGCGCTCCTCCATCTTAAGTAGCTTGCTCTTCTCTTCTTCGGTCAATTCGCTTACCGGTATGCCGGTAATGCTCGATACTACCTGGGCAATATGCTCAACAAGAACTTCTTTAGAAGTTACGCCTTTACTGGCATGCCACTCATTTTCTTTTTTATCTTTTTGGGTAGTAAGGTTTTTGAGTTCGCGCTCTAATTTATTGGCTTCCTCCATCTGCTTATGATTGACGGCATACTCGCGTTCACGCTTAGTACGGCGAATCGTATCGTCGAGACTAGTCATGTCCTGTGTATAGGTATCGGTGCCAATTCGTACCCGTGCTGCGGCTTGATCAATAAGGTCTATGGCTTTATCGGGTAGAAAGCGATTTGCGATATAACGGTCGCTGAGCTCGGCGGCCGCAACGACTGCTTCATCAGTAATTTTCACTTTGTGATGAGCCTCGTATTTATCGCGCAGGCCGCGCAATATTTCAATTGTTTGTTCTACCGTTGGCTCAGGCACTAATATTGGCTGAAAGCGTCGCTCCAGCGCAGCGTCCTTCTCGATGTATTTCTGGTACTCGTTGAGCGTGGTGGCACCGACAAGGTGTAGTTCACCGCGAGCAAGCGCTGGCTTCATGACATTAGCAACGTCCACGCCTCCTTCACCGCCGCCCTGACCAGCACCGACGACAGTATGCAGCTCGTCAATAAAAATTATCAGCTCATCCTGGTGAGCGGTTATCTCGTCTAGTACGGCCTTCATGCGCTCCTCGAATTCGCCTCGGTATTTACTGCCGGCAATCATGGCGTTCAGGTTAAGTTCTACTACTCGCTTTTCCTGTAGAACCTGCGGAACGTTGCCATGGTAGATGCGCTGGGCGAGGCCCTCGACTATCGCGGTTTTACCGACACCTGGCTCACCAATCAGCACTGGGTTATTTTTAGTGCGGCGAGCTAAGACCTCTATAGTTGTTTCGATTTCCCTGGCGCGACCAATGACTGGGTCCAGGTTACCTTGGCGGGCTAGTTCAGAAAGGTCACGCGAATACTTGTCGATCTGTGGCGTATTTGAGTGGCCATCCAGTCGACCTTCTTCGGCACCCTTGCCAACAACTTTGATAATTTTTTGGCGTAAACTCTCGGGTGTTAAACCATAGCGACGCAGTAGATCACCGGCCATACCGTCGTCTTCTTGCAACAATCCTAGAAGCAAATGTTCCGGCCCAACGTAACTATGACCAAGTTCACGCGAGTCATGGAAAGCGTTTTCTAGCACCTGCTTCACTCGTGGTGATACGGTTACTTCAGTAGTCTGCTCAGGCTTGATAGACGGTTCGCTTTTTGGAGCGTTAGCCTCTATGTACGTTTTGAGATCTTCGCTCTTGAGTTTGAACTGCTTGAGTATTTCTTGGACTATTTCACTACTCATCAGGGCGTACAGCAAATGCTCGGTATCAACTTCAGTCCGTCCGTATTGCACAGTCGTCTCGGCAGCCTGCTGGATAATTTCTTTTGTGTGTTCGGATATGTATTCCTGTATGTTCGTAGCCTCACGGTCACGGGGTAGCGGGGATCCGAGTTGGGAAGCAAGATCAGGGAAATTATCTCCGAATGGATCCCCAAAGCCGCTAGAAAATAGGCTCTCGAAAGGTGATGTTTGGGACTGACTTCGCAGCAGCTGGCGGTAGTGGGCATCGCACAATTCAAGCGTGGATTCCTTACCGTTTTGTCGAATGCGCACCTTATGAGACGCCGGGTTCCCATCGTTCATATCACAGCTGCCGTTTGCCATAAGTTCTCCCCTACTTGTCAAATAGGTAGTCTAGCACCCATTCTGGCAGTCTGTCTGTTAAGATTTGTGCAGTACTCATTTATGCGGCAGTAGTTGACAGCGCATTAATAGTAGCTATAGTTACAACTAAGTCATTAATATAAATACAAAACAAAAAATGAAAATACCACATATAGATAGAACCTCGGCTGGATTTATATCCGCACACATCATAGTTATTGCTGCTCTTGTTGTAGGAGTTTCCGGCGTTGGACTCTCAAGAGTATATCAGGCTCAGCAAGATAAAAAATTGAGCCAACAGACACAGGCAAACGGTAAGATTGCCTCGGCAGATAAGTTAAAGGTCTCAACTCAGAAAGCAAATGAACTTCAAACCAAGGACACGCCTGTCCCCACTGCCAAAAACAGCCCGTCAACTACCTCTACACCGACTAAACCAGCTACGCCGGTTAATAACTCTACAACGGGCGCGGTCAAGAAAGCTGTGCCAGCAACTACCAGTCCAACACCAGCTACAACCACACCCACTGTCACTACCACGGCTCCTCCAGTTGCAGCATCCACTATCACAAGGCCTACGACTGCATTTTGCGCCCAAAAAGACGGTAACTCATTTACAAATGTTTGGCTGACCAACAATACAGCCTACACCTATCAAGGCTATGAGTGGGAAAACGGCTATAGCCTCACCTTACCTATGGTCGCCAAGGCCGAAACCGGCACACCATTACGCAACTACGATTCAATGCAAATCTTTGATGTGTTGCCATACATGTCTAAGCCTAAATGGGCAACTTGCTCAGATAAAGCTGGCTATATAATGTACTACTATTCTGTGCCCAATTCTCCATACACCTTTAACGTCTTGGCCGAGTTTGGACACGTCAGCCTAACGCAGCCCTAAACGTGAGCGCCAGAACCGCACCGATCTTTCTCTAAAGACGTTGTACACAATGACTGTCCAGATCAGGCTGATGCACCATCCAGCAAGCACATCAGACGGAAAATGTACGCCCAAATAAATCCGCGTGAAACCGATAATAAGAATATAGTACGCACCGAGTATCATAGCCAGCACTCTCCACTTTGTGTGCCAGGCGATAGCAATCAGGCTAAAGGCTAGGGCGCTGCTCGCCATAGCGTGGCCGCTCGGAAACGAATAGCTACTCTGGGTGATTATTGACTGCCAGAGAGACGGTCGGTCCCTGGCAAAAAATAGCTTCAAGACATAGTTCATTACCGCGGCACCACCGGCCGTGCTAAGCACTATGTAAGCTTGTCTTTTCTTTTTAAGATAGAGCAGCCCTCCGGCAATTGCCAACGTCGCAACAATAATGAACGGCGCGCCTCCTAAGTTCGTCACAAAAACTGCAATATCATTCAATCTTGGACTCGAAAGATCGTGCACAGCGTGCAGCAGCGGCACATCAAATGGTAGAGTTTTTTTGCCATGTATCTCGTCGGCCAGCGCTACAAATACCAAGACTGCCGTCCAAAAAACAAGTGACACGAACGTTAGCTGCCTGAGCAAAAACGGCTTCAGTACATCAAAGGAGTACGATATTCTGCTATACATTGCATTAGCGTAGCAATTGCACTTTGGCACTTCTATGAATTATCTAGCAGCGGCCGACATTAGCTCGTAAATCTTGCGGGTGGTGTTGAGGTTACGGATAGTCATTTCTTTGTAGATGCCATGCATTGATAGCTTAATCATCGAGCTCTTGGTAAGGTCACTGGTGTTAGCCGCCCACAGCAGAACACCCTTGTGGTAGATAAGCTCTTCAATACCTGGCTTTGGGTTCAGCCCACTAACTACTTCGGGTGAGTCAATTGCGTGACGCAAGAATATAACGTTACACTTTTTGTCGGTTGCCGTGTGCCAGCCTTTAGGAATCTTGGTCATCATTTCCGCAATTTCTGGCAGGCTTCGAACGACCACTTTAATAGAATGGCCGAATGTTTTAACTAGAGAATTTTCTATGGCCGATTCAAGCTTACGCGGGTCGACTTCGCTGCTCTTAAAAATAACATTGCCGCTGTTGATATAGGTTTTTACACTTTCATAGCCCAGCTCTTCAAGGCAAATTTTGAGTGCGGCCATACTAACTTTATTATTACCGCCAACGTTAATTCCTCTGAGTAGCGCAACGTAGATCATGCTAGTTTTCGAGTTCGAAGAATTTATCTAGAAGGCTATTGGTGGAACTATCGTTCTTTGGGTCAGTCTGGTGATTTATGATTGAGCCATAGGCATCCTTAGCAAGCGCTTTGCCAAGCTCAACGCCCCACTGATCAAACGAATTTATACCCCATATAACACCTTCTACAAAAATTTTATGCTCGTAGAGAGCGACGAGCTGGCCAAACGTTTCTGGTGTTAGCTCGGAAGCTAGAATGGTATTTGTTGGTCGATTACCATGGAATGTGCGGTGTGCAATTAGTGCCTCGTCGATGCCTTCGGCGCGTGCTTCTTCGGCAGTTTTGCCAAAGGCTAGCGCCTGCGTTTGAGCAAGTAAGTTTGCGACTAATTTGTGGTGATGCTCGCCCATTGAATGATGCGGCTTTGCGAAGCCAATAAAATCAGCCGGCACGAGTTTTGTACCCTGATGAAGCAGTTGATAAAAAGCATGCTGACCGTTAGTACCGGGCTTACCCCATACGACTGGTCCGGTTTCGTAATCGACATATTGACCATCCTTGGTGACACTTTTGCCGTTGCTCTCCATATTTGCCTGCTGGAAATAGGCGGCAAAGCGGCTCAAATATTGATTGTACGGCAGGATTGCCTCGCTCTGAGCATCCCAGAAATTGGTGTACCAGACACCAAGTAAGGCCATGATAACCGGCGCGTTGTGCTCAAAATCTGCCGTTTTGAAGTGCTGATCCATGGCGTAGAAACCGTCGAGCATTCGATTAAAATTATCTGGACCAATCGCCACCATAACCGGCAGCCCAATGGCACTGCATAGCGAATAACGACCGCCAACCCAGTCCCAAAAGCCGAACATATTCTCGAGATCAATGCCAAATTTACTGACCTCTTCGGCGTTGGTCGAGACTGCCACAAAGTGATGTCCGATAGCTGACTCACCTAGGGCATCGGCCACCCATCTGCGAGCAGTCCCGGCATTGGTCATTGTTTCGTCAGTCGTGAATGTTTTTGAAGCGACAATAAACAGCGTTTCGGCTGGATCAAGATCTTGCGTTGCTTCGTAAAAATGCGTGCCATCGACATTTGAAACAAATCGCACTGTCAAGCTACGGTCGCTATAGGCTTTAAGGGCTTCATAGGCCATGACCGGGCCCAGATCTGACCCGCCAATGCCAATATTAATAACGTTTTTGATGGGCTTACCGGTCGCGCCAAGCCATTCTCCACTCCGCACAAGATTCGAAAAGCTGGCCATTCGTTGGAGCACATTACGAATTTCTGGCATAACGTCTTGTCCATCAACCAAAACCGCTTCATCTGAACGGTTGCGCAGCGCCGTGTGCAGCACCGGCCGGTTTTCGGTAGTATTAATTCGTTCCCCTGCAAACATGGCTCGTATTTTTGCTTCTACATCGCGTGATTTTGCCAAATCTAGCAATAAGTTCAAAGTTTCATCAGTAATAAGATTCTTGGAGTAGTCAATCCAGAGGTCGGCTGCCTGAACCGAGAACTGTTTGGCGCGTTCTGGGTTGCCCGCAAATAAATCGCGCATATGCGTCCGCTCAACGGCCTGTTTATGAGCTTGCAAAGCTTTCCACGGTTCGCTACCTGTTAACTCCGACATACTTACCTTTCGATTATCTGTCTCTATTGTACCTCGATTATGCTCATGCTTTCAAAATATAAAGATACCCCCGGTTTCCCGGGGGTTATTACAGGATATCAGAGTAGTCTTAGACGTGGTGACGCGGGCTTGGGTGAGACATGGCATTCATAATGCCCACTAACACCAGCGCACCAATCAGTGACCAGAAAATGCCGACCCAACTAAAGTCGAGGTACGCTTGGTCTGAACCGGAAAATAGCGTCGATATAAAGCTACCAATGAATGAACCGACGATACCAATCAGAACGCTCCCTAGCACGCCTTCTCGGCGACCGAGCAACCTGGCTGCTATGTAACCGACTAATCCACCGACGATCAAAGTAATGATTATACTCATATGCACTCCTTCTTGTTCTTGATTTATCCTTTTAACCGAACACTTCTATGACAGAAAAAATCAAACAGTATGCCTTTAGCGTTCTGCACCTGCTAACAAGTCGTATTGATTATTAAAGTCAAATGAAGACTTATTGCGTGGTCGACAATTGAGCTGTAATTCTCTTTCCATGATACTTTCCTTGTTTTGTTACTTTACCTTCTACAGCATAAGGGGGTCCTGCATATTGCTCTATGAGTTTTCTAACACTATTTGTGTGAATTATGTCGCTGTGGACAGCTTGAAAGCTGTTTACAATTAATAACGTTACTGATCAAATAATGCGCGAGGGAGGTGCTTTATGGCTAATAAAAAGATACAGCGTAAAGTTGTAATCGAGCCTGATGGCAAGCATGCTCATACCGAAAGTCCCGTAGACATTGAGGTGGAAGAAACCGATATTATGTAGCGCTGGGCTCAACCTTGTCGTATATCGCGTAGCTAAATCTAAAGCCATTCTGTTGGCGCGTCTCGCTTTGTTCGCGAAGTACAAATGCATCCTCATAAGCTGGAAAAAATTGATCACAGCCAAAATCTGCTTCAATATGCGTTACGTATAATTCATCGGCTTTGCCGCTCTGCATAACTTGCTCAAAGACAGCCGCTCCGCCGATCACCCAGAGATCTTGATTATTATGGTCTTCTAGGAAGGCATCGAGGTTATTGACAACTACAGCACCCTCAACAGGTTCTGTGTTTCTGGTTAGTACGTAATTAGTACGCTCAGCTAAAGGTTCGCTAAACGTCTTAAAGGTTGTGCTACCAACTAGTACCTGTGCGCCGTGAAGCTTTGTTTGGCGACCAAAATAGGCTTCATCTTCGGGGATATACCATGGCTGAATGCCTTTTTTGGCTATGCCTCGTTTTTGGTCTGCGGCAACAATTAATCTAATCATACGATATGCTCATTATTTCTTATTTGAGCTAACAAGTAAAACGAACCGGTGATAACGGCTGTTGCGCCTTCGGCCTTGAGTAGTTCTTGGTATGCTTCGTGATTATCAGCTATAACATCGACAGCTACTTCGTGCGAGTAGTCCATAAATGCTTGTTTGAGAACATTAGGATCCATGGAGTGAGCCAGTATATCCTGCGTGGTTTCGAACGTTGTTATAATAATCCTGCTAGCTAGTGCAGACAACAATGGAATAACTGGCTCAAATTCTTTCCCTGCTTTAAAAGCTACCAACACGACCGGCTTGGTGCCTCTGTACTGTTGCCTAAAGCTGTCCAGAAAGGCTGTCATTTTCTGAAGATTATGCGCGCCATCCATAATCAAAGTCTTTTGACCGATTTGCTTTACATCCATTCTGGCTGGCACTTGTAACCGCTGCGTCGCTTGCAACAATTCAGTAGATAGTTCCGGCAAACCGTCGCGCTCAGCAATGTATTGATATACGCGGCGCGCTAGCAGCCAGTTGCGCTTTTGATAGTCGGGCATGAGCATTGCAGCTTGCTCGCTTGTGGTGGCCTCGATTTCCTGTGTCGTTACGGTAAGCGGCGCGTGGTGGTCGCTCACCCACTTCTCAATAGTCGTCATAACTTCCGAAGTTTGCTGATACATAAAGGTCTCGTTATATTGATGCACGATACCGATCTTCTGCTTAGTGATGTCTGCGAGCGACGTACCAAGGACACTCATATGATCAAAGCCTATATCGGTAATGACGCAAATCTTATCTGGGCGCGTTGCAACGTTCGTGGCATCGTATAGCCCGCCCATGCCAGTTTCAATAACTGCGTAATCGACCTGTTGGCGTGCAAAGACCCAAACAGAAAACGCGTATAGTAGCTCAAAATAGGATGGCGGTTGCTTGAGCTGCTCAACAATGTCTAGAAATATGCCGAGCTGGGTGCAAAAATCATCGTCGGTCATTGCGCGGCCGTTAATTTGCACTCGTTCGGTGACGCTATCTATGTGCGGGGATACTGTCAGCCCAACGCGGCTGCTAGCTGCCTGGAGCAACGCTGCCATGTAGTAAGCCGTTGAAGTTTTACCGCTTGTGCCGGCAATGTGAATAATCTTCAAATCATCTTGCGGATTGCCCAACAACTCCATAAGCGGCACAATACGATCCAGCGTTGTGTCTTTGCCAGTTAGTTGTGCCACCAGCGGCACATAGGGTTGCAGCACGGCGTGAGCCTCTTGCATGCTTCGTATCGTCACTATCGTCACCTTTTCTGTTATCTGTTAGACTAGTATACGGTATCAAGCACCCGTAGCTCAGTGGATTAGAGCATCTGTCTTCGGAACAGAGGGTCGTAGGTTCGAGTCCTACCGGGTGCACCACGATTATAATTTGTATGTAAGCGTTTTACGTGACAACAAAATCCTTACGGGTTATAATCCTGCCTGAATGTATAAAAGGAGCGGCACGTGCGGTTAATGCTCAGATACAAGCTGGTGAGCGCTGTATTTCTTGTATTATCCGCTGTGTACTTGGCGCTAACTGCGCTTACTGAACCGGACAAAGTTGCCCTGGAAAAGTACCACCTTACTGCTGCTCAGGCGGTCGCTCTGATCCTGACGATTGCTCTGCCCTACGTTATTATCTGGTTTATCGCATTGATTGGTTATCTGCGCTTCAACTCCTACGCCGAAACTATCCGTGGTAGCCGCGATGGAACAGCTTTCATGACCATGTCGCAAGGATTGCTAATGCTGGCACTATGGCTACCTGTTTCTGCTGTTAGTTCGATTTTGGCTGCTCATTATTACCGTGACCATCCTTCGTCTACCGCAACCTTGATTATCGCTATCAATTACGTAAATATCGCCCTACTCTTTCCTGCTTTTATACAAATGTACAGGGGGGCCAGAAAACTGCTGCCACTCATAAAAACAACTGCTGCCTCGCTTTCGCAAACGGTCAACCTGGTTTTTATATGTTTTTCGGCGCTCTATGTGTTTTTGGTACTCGAAGACCCGGCGCGCCACGCCGCAACCGACTCAACAACTATTGCATCGTACTACTTACCCGATTGGCTGATTATCATTTCTTTGGTAATCCCGCGCCTCATTATGTGGTTCTTTGGTGCCAAAGCCGTGCAGTATCTCTACCTATACCGCAATCGTGTTAAAGGTACCTTGTACAAAGCCGCACTCAACAATTTAGCCCGCGGCATTGCCGGCGTTGTGCTAGCAACTATTGTACTCCGCTGCATTCAGTCACTGTCTTCACAACTTGGAGAATTAAGCCTGGCGTTAATGTTGTTGGTAATCTATCTTTTATTACTGCTTATAGCTATCGGGTACGTCTTGATTTTCAAAGGCGCCAAGAATCTACAGCAAATCGAAGAGTTATAAGCTTAATCGGGGCTCAAACACAATGGCCGAAAGTATGCCCCGGCCTTCTTTATACTCTCCACCATCACCACGCGGATTATTCCGGAGTACACCGTCACTAATTTGGGTTGATGAACCGCCGCCATCCAGGTTAAGTGATTCCTCGGCACCGAGCTCAACCATCACTGTTGCGAGTTCCGGCAAGCTCAAACCCGCATCATTAGTCACCGGTTCATGACTGCCGTAGCCATCACAAACAACGCTGTAGATGTGTGTTTCGCTTAGGCCAATCGCGGCTCGCGGGTAGCGTCCAACGGTTATATCGCTATCAAATTGGTCGGAAGCGCTGGAAAAGCCTTCTGGATTATCGCCATCTAGCAGCAAGGAGACGCCTTTATGGGTTAGGAGCGGTCCGGCTTGCAGCAAATCACCGCTTGGCTGTGCTGGGAATTTAGAGCGCGGGCCAACGGCCATGACGCCGTCAGCCGAAACACTAAGACTGCCACGCGACTCGTTCCACGGCGCAGTAAACGGTACTGAGTCAACCTGTTGCCCTTTGATCCACATATCACCAAGAAGCTGGCTCGATCTACGCAAGAAAAAACTGCCGACTATGGCTTCTAACTGGCCTGCCTGCTCACACCATGTGAGTAAAGGTGTTAGCTCATCAAATTGCACCAGACGTGGAATAACTGCTTCTCTAGCATAGCTGACAACATGAAGCCTGGTGCTAGCACCGTCAGCAAGTTCATATTCAGCACTGGAGCGCTCAACAGCAATTGATGTAGATTCGGCGATCTGAGCTAACTGAAGCATGCGTACAGTATATATGATGATAAACTGTTTGGATGGGAATACTCGACGCAATTATCTTGGGAATCATTGAAGGAATCACCGAATTCTTACCAGTCTCTAGCACCGCACACTTAACAATTGCCGAAAAAGTGCTTGGCTACTCAATTAATAGTGCCGACATTACGGCCTTTACGGCCATTATTCAGATCGGCGCAATACTAGCCACACTGCTCTACTTTCGAAAAGATTTATGGCAGATTGTTACGGGCTGGATTGCCGGCATGCTTGACAGTAAAAAGCGCACAACCAAAGACTATCGATTCGGCTGGGCAGTTATTATTGGCTCAATTCCAATCGGGATTATTGGCCTGCTCTTTAAAGATCAGATCGAGCATAACTTGCGCAGCCTATGGCTGGTTGGCATCGCCCTGATTGCCTGGAGCGGCGTCATGTGGCTGGCCGATAAAACCGCCAAGCAAACTCGTCACGAAGCTAATGTAACCTGGAAGGATACACTTATTATTGGCGCGACTCAGTGCTTAGCCCTCATCCCCGGCGTGTCGCGTTCTGGCGCCACCATGTCGGCCGGTTTGTTCCGGGGCCTGGACCGCGTCACCGTTACCCGCCTATCATTCTTCTTATCAATCCCGGCGCTGCTGGCAGCCGGGCTGCTCGAGACTGTTAGCAAGTCCGGTGATATCTCTGCTGGCGTGGGCTGGGGACCAACCATCGTCGCCACCGTTATTAGCTTTATCGTAGCTTACCTTTCGATCGGCTGGTTGCTGAAGTTTATCGCGAAACACACATATAGTGTCTTTATCGCGTACCGCCTGGTTCTCGGCGTTATCCTGCTAGTGCTGCTGGCAGCTGGCACCATTTCAGCCACGTAGGTCACACTTTTCACGCACGACGTGATATCGCTCACCACCGCCCTGCTGTTAGTTGTGGGAGATAAGCATATGTAGTGTAATGGAAATGATGGGCGAATCAATCATGTGGCGGGGGGCGCAGGATAGAGAACTTCTGCTCCCTGTTAAGGAAGCTTTTCATCAAGAATTACTCGATCAAGTCAAGCGCCCTCCCGGCGATGATGCCGTAACAAGTGCCTTCTATGAACGCCTGTCTCAGGAACCGGAGATTAGCCCGCTCTCGATCGCCATTGAAGACATGATTGATTTCCGTATGAAACGGGAAGACGGGACAGTATCGCCGTCACTTTTGGTCAATAATGTTCGAGCTTCAATCTTTACCTTCCTTACAACTTCAAAACAAACAAATGGCGACCGCAACAAATTTAGCTTTAAAGGCCTCGACACCCCAGAATCATGGAATAAACACTTTGATCTTGTCAATCAGGCACTCAGCAGCGTATATAGCCCCTACAAAAAAGACCGCTCAACCGACGCGCTGAGCTTTAATCTGCAGTATAGGAATGCACAGACAAACATTGCTGAGCGCTATGGCCCCCTGGAGCTGATCATGCAGTCGCTCGCTGAGCGCTTTCCAAATGGCATAGACTGGCTCGATGTCGGTTCCGGCATTATGGAAGGCGCCCAGCAGCTGACACATAAAGCTGTCTATCCTTTGGGCTTCAAATCGGTTGACCGCGTTGGAAATAACTTTAAAACCAAGGATGAGCAGCTAACGCATAAAGCCAATCGATTAGTCCGTCAGACATCATTGCTAAACGATATTGTCTGCGTCGATCTGAACGATGTGTATCACACGATCAATGGTAGAAGTGGCTACGATCAGGGCAATCTTGAGTGGGCCCGGGGATCACTCAGGCCAGGCGAACAATCGGATCCACGGTTCATGATGAAGTTCAACGGCCTGGTCGCCGAGAAATCATCGAACATAACATTTACCCGCGCCGATCTAAGTGATGAGACTGGAGCTGCGCAGTTCGCAGAAAAACACCCCGGTAAAACCTTCGATGTGATCAGCCTCATGACCATGCTCCACCAGATGCCAGACGAAAAAAAGCATAGCATAACCGAGCGTGCCAAACGGTTATTAAGTCCTGGTGGCATTATTGTCATTCAGGATTTCGCCTACCTACCCCCTGCAAAGCGTCCGTTGCCAATAGAGAGTCTCAAAATGTATGCTCACTGGCATGACCGTGGTCGCTATCGCACCTTTGTCTACGATTCAGCCCTTGAAAAGCGAGGCCTGCAAGAAGTCTTCCGCTTTAAGGGCAGTCGCTGCGAAGACCTGGCAATTGCTGGCGGCCGGCTGCTCGTCAACAACGAGACCTACCCGATGGGCTATATTATCAAGCACGCCTAGTTCTTGGACTTAGCCAGTGCTTTAGCCACAACCTCGCTGTATTTCTTCATGAAGGTGTGTTGCGGTTCACCGATTTCGTGGCGGTACTGGTAGTAGCTGAAGATCAGCGCTGCGCCATCGTAGACACCGAGCAACGGGTGGACCGCGCTGTAAGCGATACCGCCGCTGGCTTGATTAAGGCGCGCTTCCTTAGCTGATAGATCCGGTGCGAACAAGTCTTTCCAGTCAGTTGTTTCCTGGGGCTCGCCAGTTTTTATGGCTTTGGCGATAATATTGTCCTGGTAATCGACGGGAATTTTGATGTTCTTGAACTCTTTAACAGAAACGGTCGTAGTATTTTCGGCTAACTCGGTTTTTGATAACGCAACGCGATTGATGGTGCCCTTTTCTTTGTCGACTACCAGAAGAACAATAATACCGAGGAATAAAAAGGCTGTCTCCACCTTCGCCTCAAAAGGAGCGTTCACAATAGCCTCGTATAAAGCAGGCTTGGATGAGGTAGATTGCAGGGTAGCGGCTAGTCTTGCGTAGTCCACGGATGCTTTCTGGTAATTACCATTGGTCTAGTATAGGGCCTGTCTGAGCGATTTACTAATCCTTACGGTTATGCGGACTGGAACGTTTGAGTCTATTTCTTTGGCTTTGGCAGCTGAACGGCAGTATGCTGGGCCATCGCGTGCAAGTCTTGGAGCATTTTTTCGATAGTCATAATGCGTGCATCCTTTTTTTGTTTACATGAATATTTTGCAATAATAAGCTTCACACATGGCGGTTGCTGTAAGATATTTTACACAGCAGTTTTTATGATTAGTGAGCAAACTCACCAAATATCATTCATAACAGATGGACAGTAGCTTTGGAATACTAGTATTAGATGGCTAGTACGTGCGTTTAATCACGTTCAGTTGAAGGCGGTAGGGCCTTTGGCCCACCCTGGTAGCGCGCCTGCAGCAAGGCTTGCTGCAATGTTCTGAGGACTTCCTCTGCTTGAGCGTAACTCATACCGACTTTAGCGACTGAGTTAGCTTGGGTCGGAGTAATCATCTGGGTAAAGTTGAGTGTTAGCCCGGCGTTATTGGTGATGACCTCTAACCCATCGCTGTACATAGTGCGCATGTCCATAGCCAAGACCATGACGGTCGGCTTACCGATTAATTGGCTGTCGTTATCGATTTTGATCTGTTGTGGCACGTCGCTATCGTAGTCGGCGAGCTCCCAGAGCTGAACAGCTTCACGGTCTTGGACGCCAAAGTGGCTAATCAGCAATAATAAGATGTCTTCGGCCGGCCGCTCTTTGCCAGCTTCAATGCGTTCCAGGCTGCGTTCATCAATCTCGACGGCACCAGAAACTTCAGACAAGCTCTGGTGAGACTGTTCGCGGACATACTTTAAATGATTGCCCAAAGTGATAAACGGTGTGTGCTGCTCACTCATACCCTTCCATAATAACGCCACCATACTGCTCTGTGCAAGCGTAAGCGCAGTCTAATTATTCAGTATTACCGCGTGCTATATAATAGAGCCATATGAACATACTCCACGACGTTGCCCTAAGCGACTACTCTACGATGGGCCTCGGTGGGCGGGCGGCGCATTTGATAACCATCGAAAGCCGAATGGATCTACTAGAGGCACTGAGTTGGGCTCAGGCGCAATCAGTACCGGTGGTGATGATTGGCGGCGGCAGCAATATTATCTGGCGCGATGAAGGCTTCCCGGGCCTGGTCATCGTCAATCATATTCAACGTTACGAGACGTTCAAAGAAGATGACGAGAACATCTATATAACGGCCGGGTCTGGCGAAAACTGGGATACCGTAGTGGAACGTGCCGCTCAGGCTGGCTTAACCGGCATCGAGGCGCTCAGCCTGATCCCCGGCACAACCGGTGCCACATTGGTGCAAAACATCGGTGCCTACGGCCAAGAAATCTCTGGGTCCTTGGTAACAGCCGAAGTATTCGACACTAAAATCGGCGATTTTATAACCATGCGGGCCAGTGACTGCGGCTTTGGCTACCGCACCAGCCGCTTCAAAACAGTTGATCGCGGCCGCTTCTACATTACGGCCATCACGCTGCACCTTACCAAAGGCCAGATCCAGCCGCCGCTCTACGCATCACTAGCTGCATATGTTAAGGAACACAGTATTACCGATTTATCTCCGGTGAATGTTCGTCAAGCGGTGATCGCCATTCGCAATAGCCGCTTGCCCGACCCTGCCATCGTGCATAATACCGGCTCGTTCTTCGCCAACCCAATCATCAGCGCCAACGAACTGATTGATTTGCGTTCGCTGCACCCGGATATTCCAAGCTGGCCTCTAAACAATGACCGCGTTAAACTACCGGCCGCTTGGTTGATCGACAAAGCCGGCTTTAAAGATTATCACGATGCTGCCACCGGTATGGCAACCTGGGCCGCTCAACCACTGGTGCTGGTCAACGAAAAAGCTAAAACTACTGCCGATTTGTTAGCTTTTAAAGCTCGAATCGTTTCAGAAGTCCACGACCATTTTGGCATTACACTCGAGCAAGAGCCCGAGCTATTCCCGCTCGCCTAGCTGTCGCTGGGAAGTGGGTATTGCAGAGCGAAGGCCTTAACTTCGTCTCTTAACTTGTTAAGCGCTGCTTCGTCTTCCCTGTTATCGATGGCTTGTTTCATCCACTCAGCAATCTGCTCCATGTCTGTTTCTACGAGCCCTCGAGTGGTAATTGCTGGCGTGCCAAGGCGAATACCACTTGGGCGGAAAGGCGGGTTTGGATCATCGGCTACGGCGTTTTTGTTGAGTGTTAGGCCGATCTTATCGAGTGCTTCCTCGGCAATTTTACCGTCGATGCCAAAGCTTTTTTGGACGTCAGCCAGGATGAGGTGATTGCTGGTACCACCGGTCAGCAGCTGGAAACCGCGGGCCTTCAAGGCTTCCGCCAGCGCGTTCGCGTTAACCAAAATTTGCTGAGCGTAGAGTTTAAATTCCGGCTTCAAGGCTTCGCCAAAAGCGACAGCCTTTGCGGCGATGATGTGCTCGTGCGGGCCGCCTTGCATACCGGGGAAAATCGAACGGTCGATTAACGTTGGGATATTTTCGATAGTTTTTTCGGGTGCTTTGAGCGGATTACCGACTGTTCCCTTCGACAGAATTAAACCGCCGCGGGGGCCACGCAGCGTTTTGTGCGTAGTGGTCGTGATGACATGGAAGCCATAATCAAATGGGTTCTTAGCGGCACCACCAACGATCAAACCGGCAATGTGCGCCATATCAGCCATCAAGAGCGCGCCGACTTCGTTACCAATCGCCGCAAATTTAGCGTAATCCAACTCGCGCGGATATGCGCTAAAGCCCGCCAAGATGATTTTTGGCTTGTGTTTGCGAGCCAGCTCAGCCAGTTCTTCGTAATCAATCTCGCCTGTCGAAATGTCTTTCATTTTGTAACGAATAAAATTGTACAGTTTGGCAGAACGAGTGACTGGCGCGCCATGAGTTAAGTGCCCGCCATGGCCAAGATCCATAGCTAGTACGGTGTCGCCAGGCTCTAACCAGGCGCTGTAGACGGCTTCGTTGGCCGGAGCGCCGGAATGTGGCTGGACGTTGGCGTGATCGGCTTTGAATAGCTCTTTGGCGCGATCGATCGCCAACTGCTCTACTAAGTCGGTATTTTCCTGGCCGCCGTAATAACGCTTACCCGGATAACCCTCGGAATATTTATTAGTAAAAACGCTGCCCATGGCAGTTAGTACGTCGCGGGTTACGTAATTTTCGGACGGAATCAGTTCCAGCCCTTCGCGTTGACGCTGTTCTTCAGCTGCAATAAGTTGTGCTACTATCGTGTCCTGCATTGGTAATTCTCCCGTAAAATTGTTGGTATGCGTGATCGAAGAAAGTAGCTAAATCATGATTCTATTGTACGCTATATTACAATAATCCGCGGTATTGCATAGCTCGAATAATTAACATTACGACGGAAATTACCATAAGCGCCAGCAACGAGAAGGTAATAAAGCCGAATAGCACTGCGACTATTCCAACCGCGGGGGCATATGAATCTGGCTTGGACAGCTCCGATAACGCAAGAGTTACGATAAGAGCCACAACCTGCCATACCAGAGCCTTAGCCCAAGAGCGAAACGACTTTTTATACTCTTCTCTATTCATACATTTCATTATAACAACTGGGCTAGAGTTAGCTTAAGAGGCTTGTAAGGTTAACGCCATACATGATATAATTGGTCCACTAATGATTTCCACAAACGAAAAAATTGGCAGCTTGATTGCTCAAATACGACAAGATCGCGGACTGACTCAGTCGGAATTTGCTAAAAAGCTTGGCACCAGCCAATCGGCCGTTAACCGCATGGAACACGGTCGCCAGAACCTCAGCCTGGAAACCCTCGGGCGCATCAGTGACGTCCTTAACAAACAGCTTATTTCACTCAGCGGCGGCGCCACAAACCTACGCATCGAGGGCGGCCACGAACTAAAGGGTGAAATCACCCTTAAAACCAGCAAGAATGCTGCCGTTGGCCTACTCTGCGCCAGCTTGCTGAACTACGGCATCACAACCTTTAAGGCCTTCCCGCGCATCGAAGAGGTCTACCGTATCATTGAGGTGCTGGAGAGCATGGGCGTCAGCGTTAAATGGCTGCCCGGCAACGACATCGAAATCCGCCGTCCAGCAAAACTCAAGCTAGACCGCCTGAACGCTCAAGCAGCTCGCAAAACTCGCAGCGTACTTATGATGATCGGCTCGATCATGCACGACGAAGCCGAGTTTAAAATCCCGTACGCGGGGGGCTGCAAATTGGGTAGCCGAACGGTCGAACCGCACCTGTATGCACTCGAAAATTTTGGTGTTAGTATTGTCGCTAAATCAGGCCATTACCAGATTGTTGTCGACAAAAAAGCGCCGGGACGAGTCACGCTCTACGAACCAGGGGATACCGTCACCGAGAATGCTTTGTTCGCCGCGGCCCGCACTACCGAAGAGACTATTATTGAATTCGCCAGCGCCAACTATGCAATCCAAGAAGTCTGTTTCTTCCTGCAAAAGTTGGGCGTTAAAGTTGACGGCGTTGGCACCACCCGCATGACGGTCACTGGCGTACCGCACATCAAAAAAAACGTTACCTACGCGCCGAGTGAAGACCCAATCGAAGCGATGTTCTTTACCTCGGCTGCCGTCACAACTAATTCCAAGGTCACTATTAAGCGCGTGCCGATTGAATTCATGACCGTCGAACTTTTGAAGCTCGAAAAAATGGGTCTGCGCGTCGACCAAACACCTCGTTACAAGGCCGAAAACGGTAAAACTGATCTGGTAGACCTGACAATCCACAAGCACGACGGCAAGCTCCGCGCCCTGGCCGATAAGATTCACTCGCTGCCCTTCCCTGGCCTCAATGCCGACAATCTGCCCTACTTTGTGCCGATTGCCGCAGTCACCAAGGGCCGAACCCTTATCCACGACTGGATGTACGAGAACCGCGCAATTTACTACACCGAGCTGACCAAAATCGGTGGCCAAGTCGAATTAGCCGATCCGCACCGCGTCTATGTTACCGGTCCTACCCGTTTTACCGTCAGCGATGTTGTCTGCCCACCAGCGCTGCGACCAGCCAGCCTGCTACTTATTGGTATGCTCGCCGCCCCTGGCACTAGCATGCTACGCAATGTCTACACCATCAACCGTGGCTACGAAGATCTCGCCGAACGCCTCAACAGCCTCGGTGCGCGCATCACCGTCCTGCACGAAATGTAATCCATATCAACTTATTTATGATATAATCACCTCTGTTGCGGGTGTCGTATAGCGGTTATTATCCCAGTTTTCCAAACTGGTGATCGGAGTTCGACTCTCCGCACCCGCACCATCATTGAACAATATTGGTGCCATGCCCTGGTAGCTCAGATGGATAGAGCAGAGGACTTCTAAGCCTAAGGTCGCTGGTTCGAGTCCAGCCCGGGGCACCAAGATGATTTTATAGCCATTTCTGTGTCATTCTGTATCTTCTCGGGGCCGTTCTGACCATATCCAATTGTTCACGAATTGATTTAACGTTATTTTTGATTGGTATCAAATCAATTTACACTGGATGGCTAATGAAGTAACTCTCAACTCGCTTATTCCACTCTTCAGGTTTATCCAGAATATTAACATAGGGGTCCTGGATGATTAGGGGAATGTAGTCTTCGTCATTCAATTTGTCTCTGTCTACCAAATACAAATAATAAGTATCCCGCCTTATTCTGGCTGTATCTACTTCGTTTCTAGACCAATAGAAGTAAGGCGAACCTGAAAATGATTTCACTTCGACGAATCTATCTATCTCGGTTGAGTCGTTTTCGCAGAAAGAAACCAAATCATAGCCAGCCGAAACATCATATTCGGATATAATCTCAATTTTGTCTAAGTTAGGATGTTCCGCCAGGCGGATTTTCTCGTATCCAAGCACGAACTTCTCCGCCTCATCACCATATACTTGTTTTTGCTCGACCGACTTTCTAAGCTCATTGATCCCTATTTTGCGTCGCTTTATTTCAGGCAACAAAATCTGGTCAAACAACCGCCTGTACCTCCCGTTCACAACGTACTTTGGTATATTCACATCCGGATGGGGCGTTAGGAATCCGAAACTCACCAACAAGTCTTTGAAGTTCGAATATTTGAGACTGAACGCAGCGTTATCTATTTGTATTGATCGGTAGATAATATCATAGCTCACATTCTCGGACGAGAATATGCCCTGAAGTATATCGTCGTCTTTAAGGACCATGAATAGCTTTTCTACCATCTTGTTATGAAGATGATTCTCGCTTCGCGGTAACGGGTCGAATTCTGCATCGAGAGTGATGCAACCGTCACTGTCCACTTTTATTACACCTATAGCTTCAGCGAACTGAATGCAACCATCAAATATCCTCACACCGTCGATTATCCTATTAAAGAAATACTGGTTCGTGTCATCGACACTCCAATTATCCTCGCAGCCGTTAACCTGAGTTAGTAGCTCCCAAAAATACTTAGGCGTACCGAGATTCTCGTATGCCCTAAGTTCGTCGAGCATAATCTTCAAGTAATGCTTTTATTAAATCGGTTTCATCTCCATCCTCGAGCCTGGTAAACAGAGGGATATCCTCATCAATTATTTTTTCCATCCTTAATACTTTTTTATCCAAGGAATCGTTTATGACCCCGTCGATTGAATCACTCGCCAAGATATAGTAGTAATTAGTCTCCTGGGAAGGGGATAATCCCACTCTGTGTATACGATCTTTTGATTGTAGGAAGTTAGCACAATTGTAATCTCGCTCCATGTAAATAGCGTTATGGCAGCCGTTGTGAAGCGATATGGACTCTGCCACAGAAAATGGGTTAGCGATGACCACTTGGAACTCAGTATTTTCAGGGTCGTTGAATTTATCAATGATAACTTCACGATCCGACTGATCCACCTCGCCAATTAGCAGCTTAGATTTGATACCTTTCTCTTGCAGGTACTCTTGGAGTTCTTTGGCGTTCTGGATGAATATAGTCCAAATGATGGCTTTCTGTCCATCATCGATTATGTGATCACGTAGTACTTTTTGGGTGGCTAGGAATTTTTGAGGAACGTGATTGAGTGAGTAGTTCTTAATCTTCGCAAGTATTTCTGAGTCATTCTGGAATTCGTCAGGCAACTTGATATTATTAAGTGCTGGTGAGTCGTAGTCTTCATCCGTCAGTGTTTCTCGTATAGGCTTCTCTAGAAGTGCGGGGTTCGAACTGGCTTGCCTCAGCCTAATTAACCTAGCCTTGTTAAGCACGTTCTTCACGGTCGCGTAGCTATCGTGCTCAAAGTTTTTGATGTACTTCGTCTCGATGAAATCGTATATCTCTCTTTGTGCCTGATCCATTTCGCAAACTACAATATGATCCTTAGTGGGGGGCAACTTAAGGTCTTTTTTCTTTATGCGTATGAAGTACGGTGCAATGTTGTTGATAAAAGACTGGACACGGTCAGTATCGTGCAGACCGATTTTCGACATGTCTACCAAATTTTCATAGTGAAACTTCAAAATATCCTTGTACTTGTAGGGATAAAGAAACTGGTAGAGATTGAACAGGTCTTCATAGCCGTTAGGAGCAGGCGTTCCTGTCAGTATCACCCGGGCTTTTGCTTCCTTTGCGATTTCAACGCTGCTCTTGCCCCACAGGCCATCCGGATTTTTTATACGGTGAGCTTCATCGACTACAACCATAGTTTTGTTTCGCTTGAGAAAGTCGATTACATCTTCTTGCAGGCCGCTAACACCGCCTGTAAAAATTAGGGTTACCTCCGAAGGGTCGCCCGAGTATAGATGTTGTGCCTTTTGGTCGTGAGTTATTTTTGAGTCACCGGACAGACGCTGCACGTTAGCTGGTACGCCAAAACATTTTTCATATTCTTTTTCCCACGGGGCAAACGAAGATAGAGGTCCGATTACCAGGAGGTTATCTACGTGCTTTGGATCGTCAGCTGGCAAGTTCTTCAGGTAGGCGTATGCTCCGTAGACAATTGAGGTCTTGCCAGCACCGGGGACGGCAAAATTACATGCGTTCTGCGCAAAGGCCATGTGGTATGCAGACAGTAACTGTAGTGGGTAAAGTTTCCTGACCAGCTTTTTCCCAAGCACTTGTTGGAAATGGTCGAACTCGGCTACTAACTCTGGGTTGTCTTGGAAATTATTATTGCGAATATTCTTAGCTTTCGCGGAAAATATTTCGAAGTTATCCTTTTCACGGGTAAAGCTTTCGACGTCCTTTTTTGACTTCTCGGAGAGTTGGTGGCTATAGCCGAACTTAGCCAGCAAGTCTTGAATCTCTTGGAGTGTCTTTATTTTGGTTTGCGGTAGAAAAGGTATAAGAAGCCTACCTCCATCCTCTTCATAGCCGAGCCTTTTAAGCGAAAATAAAAGCCGCCTATTAGCAAGCAAATTAGCTATGTCGCCGCTGAGTACATAGCTAAAATTATCATTGTCAGTATCTATATTCACGAGGCCTTTCTACAAAGAACTCTTGATTTCTTTTTCAATCTTATACGCTTGTTTTTCAATCTCTTTGACCGCAGCAAGCAGTTCTTCCTTTGTCTCGGTGGTACCCTTCAAATTGATTGCACTTAAGAGATCAACAACTTGACTCATGACTCGTTTCGGTGATTTGTCAGTCAGCATGCTGAAAGCTAAATCGGCAATATTCTGAATCTGCTCTACGACTTCGGGCTTCGATGAAGCATTATGTTTAGGGTCGATTGCCTGAAGTGCGCCTATAGAATCCTTGGCTAATTTTGCGGGCTGATCTTTAGCTTTGTTGTACCTCAGCTTTTGAATATGATCTTCCATATTCTCATTGAGGAAGCTCTTCCCATTTTCGTCTTGGGTCAACTTATTGAATGTGGTGTCTCTGGCGTTAAGGTGAGCCTCAAGGTCTTGTGAGTCTAGATCGATCTTAGCTTCTAGTAGCTCCATCGACTTCATGTGATTAAAGTGAAAGTCCCTAAAGTCTTCCCATATTACTTTGTTACCAAAGAAGTGATTTTCGCGCAGACCATAGGCTATATTACGAAAGTCCTTACCCTCATATTTGACCCGGATATAGTCGAAGGATACGTTCTTCAAATCATCTACATCGCTATCACGATAGCCGTCAAAGGGCTTGGCGCTGTTTTCGCCATAAAAGTTTTTGAGCTGGTTTGATAGGGTTATGAATTGATCTTCACGGTTATCAAGCTGTGTGTATATACCATTTATACCTAGATAGTCTAAGTAGTCATCCATAATCTCCATGATGTAGAGGTTTTCCTTAATCTGCCCCTCTGACTCCGCCATCCATCGGGCAATATCAGAAATTGGTACACCTTGTTTTTGGAGCTGTTTTGCCTTCAGGTATTTTTCGGTAGGGTTATAGCCGAGTTTTTCATCCTCGCCCATTTGATAAGAAGTCTCTA
The DNA here is from genome assembly GCA_028286385.1 of Candidatus Saccharimonadota bacterium. GTDB lineage: Bacteria > Patescibacteriota > Saccharimonadia > Saccharimonadales > UBA4665 > RYN-405. The sequence continues at coordinate 12,536 of JAQBRQ010000041.1, read as the reverse complement.
GTTTCTCAATTTCTAGTGGATTCTCCTCTAGCGTTACCGGGAGTACAACTGCTTTAAAATAGCGAGTTCCAGCCTTGGCTAATAACATAGCGCGTCGGTTGCCATCGATTATGATGCCGTCACGCGTAATGATGCCTACCTTTTCCTGGCCAATCTTCTTTAGGCTCTCGAGTGTCTGTTTGTTGCGTCCCTGATTAGACTCAAACAGCAGGTCCTCTAGTAATCTTTTTCCGTCTTCCGTCTCTTCGTTAATTTTGTGATGCTGTTTTTCAAGGGATTTTGTGCGGCTTAAGATGCGGCCGTTATATTTGTTATATACAAGGTACTCGAGAGGGATCTTGTATACGTCCATAGGCTCAAGCCTATCTTTCCAAGGAATGTCTTGGCGACCATACTTTTCTTGTTCTCTGCTGGTAATCTCGGAGATCTTCTGTGTTCTGGTATGCTGATTCATCTCGCGGATTAGTCCTTGGGTTTAGTTTCGGTTGCTCAAACGTTTATATTCCAAAAGCCAAAGAATTTTCACTTACGACTCTTGGTTCACTTACCAAATTATTGTATACGATATGGCCTAGTGAGAACAAGCAGAGGAGTTGCCCAAATAAGAAGTTTTGCTTATGCATCCCGCTTAGTTCAAGCCTGAGGTCGGGCTGTAGAGCGCCGTACTTATTCGTAAGCTGCCGGATACGCTCGATAATAACCAGTGGATTTTGCTTATCCGCTAAATCTGAGTCCGTTTCGTATGCCTGCTGAAGAGTACGAGCGTTCATTGAAGTATTGCCCGTAAATTTCTCCAACTCAGTACGAAACTCATCAAAGAGATCAAAGTTGTCACCAAGCACCTTTGCAAGTTTTGAGTACTGGCCTTTTTTTAGCACATCATACTTGTGGTCGCTGCCCGTTCCATAAAACGTACCCACATACCATTTTATGCCCGCCGTATCATTTGTGCTCGGATTATAGTTCAGCAAGTCAACAGTCATATTTTGGCCCTTGTATACTGATCGTCTGAACTTCGCACCTGGTTTTCTAAGTTTTCGCTGGTCGAACTTTATAGGCGAGAAAGTGTTGAGGTTATCAACTGAGAGGTACAGTTCTTTCTGTTCTTCGAAAGGTATGTTTTTTACGGCAACCGGTTTACGGCCTTCCTTTACAAGCATTGCCGATGCCAAAGCCGAGCTAAGGTGAGGGCTAACGCTATTTCCAATAAGCTTCCATTTCACGCCCTCTGATCCGAAAAACTGATAGGTGTACGGGTAACCCATGAGCGAAGCAGCTTCGCGTATGGTTGGGGTCCTGTATTCGCCATGCCCGGTTCTATCGTATTCTGATTTATAGATCAAAGACTCGCGGCTACTTATAGATCGTGTAGCAGTAACCGTCCGCGAGCTGTTCTCATCCGCTTCAGGAAATGACATTCTACCCATAAAAGGATGCATCGTCTTAAGGTACTTTGATTGCTCCCATTGAGTTACATATAGCCCAGTGTCGTAGAAGTGGTCGCTAATCTGCTTTGCTTCAATAATAAGGCCTGGGTAGTTAGGGTCCTCGTATGATCCCTTGGGGCGTACATCGCTCGGCTTAGGCATCTTTAATCTTATGTCTTTGAGCAGTGGCTTAATATGAGTCGTAGGCTTGGGTGCAGGGAATTTTCCGTCTGATATGGTTTCACCGCATATGAAACGACTTCGGTTCTGCGGCGCACCATAATCACTCGCATTTAATACGGTTCCGTTAAGAGTCAAGGCAACGGAGTCAGCCTCCAGTGAATTAGCAGATGCCCAATCCTCAAGATTCAAGTCTTTGAAAGTATAGTCGTGCTTAACATAGTTGCCACTATTGGGAACATTCTCCATAAGCCAGGCCTTAAGACGGCTACCTTGCTTATGCTTTTTTACGGCTATCACTCTGAGGTACGCTTCAATGAGTCTCAAACCCTCAGTCTTATCAGCCTTACCACCTTTATTGGACATGGAGAATGTAACGCAGGAGGGGCTGCCAATGATAACGTCTACGTCAGGTAGTGTTTCAATGCGCTCAACGTCAGAGGAATTTGAGCCTGCATAGTCCAGTACGTTCTCGACGGTGTCTTCCAAGCCATGATTAAGGTTATGTGTCTTAACCGCTGGTTCCCACCGGTCGATACCCTTAACAATCTTGAAGCCCTGTTGTCTAAAACCTTCGGAAAATCCGCCTGCCCCTGAGAAGAAATCGATTACCGTAAGTGTATTTTTTTTCATAATGCTTATGCCCCTCCCAGTATATCAGTGAAAACCGTGGCGATCAACACTATACTCTTTGAATTCAGGTTGTATTATTGAATATACGACAGTGAACTTAAAGCCACGTGAAGTATACGAAGACCGCTATGATTGCATCACCGTTGCGCAAGATCGAAGAGATCTTTTACGACAGTTGAAGTAAGCTAGCTTACAGCAATAACTAAGCGTAGGCGTTATAGTACTTCTTACCAATTCCAATTACCGTAAGGAGTCCATCATGGTTGAACGCATAGAACAAGTCAAACAAGTGAGCGAAGACGGCCGCACAGCCCGTACCAGCGAAGTAGTTGATCGTCCCGATGCCAATAAAGCTGCAGGTCAAACCATAGTCGCGAGAGTCGTCTGGTACATAGCCGGTGTCTTGCTGACGCTATTAGCTTTCCGTTTTGTTTTAGCCCTTCTTGGCGCTAATCGATCCAATGCATTTGCCGACTTTATTTTTGGCGCCAGTCACCCATTTGTGGCACCATTCTTTAGCCTGTTTGGCTACGATATGAGCTATGGTGCTTCTCATGTCGAGACATACACCTTAGTCGCCATGGCCGTTTACGCTCTCGTCGCTTACGGCATCGCCAGGCTGGTCACGATCAATCGCGCCGCCAGGGCCGCTTAACTAGTTGTAATCTCTCGCCATATAAGCTATAATCACCTCTGTTATATGGCGGGCTTAGCTCAGTTGGTTAGAGCGCCGGGTTGTGGTTCCGGAGGTCGTGGGTTCAATTCCCATAGTTCGCCCCAAATTAAAAAGACTAGATTTGAATCTAGTCTTTTTAATTTCCGGAGTATGGGAATACGAAGCCACGAAGAGCAAGCGAAGCTTGCGAGTGGGTTCGCAGAGCGAGGACGCGCACAGATGCTTGCATCGAGCACGCCACAGTGGCGGAGTGCGCAGGCCGATATTCCCATAGCTCTCTTTTGGTTTGCTAAACTATGTTTATGGGCAAGTATCTAATCACCGGTCGCCAAGGTTCAGGAAAGACTACACTTATCAAAATGCTACAGAAGCGTGGCTTTGCCGCATATAACACAGACGACCTGCCAGAGGCTACCAAGCTGCAAGATATCAAAAGCGGTGAAGCAATTGATTGGCCCGATGGAAAAGTCGACTGGAGTAATTACTCATGGAATTGGCAGCGAAAAGAAATTGAAAATTTGCTACATAGTGCTGACGTTGTCTTCATTGGAGCGGTCGTGTCCAACCAAAAAGATTTCTATGATTTATTCGATCGAATATTTGTCATAACACTAAGCTCAGATAGCTTGCGACTGAGGCTAGAATCACATGAGCATGCTTCACACCATCTACCCGGAGTGATTGAGAGAATACTTACTAACCATCAAGCCAAGCAGCGATCATTTATTAACGAAGGGGCGACTCCAATTAATGGCGAACGCCCGCCATCAGATATTGTCGATGAGCTACTTGAACAGCTCAGCCTACATTAAGCACTGCAATTACGGAATCGAAGCCACGAGGAGCAAGCGAAGCTTGCGGGTGGGTTTGCAGAGCGAGGACGCGCACAGATGCTTGCATCGAGCACGCCACAGTGGCGGAGTGCGCCCTCGGCGCGCGATATTCCCATAACCCCCAAGACTTACGTTAACGAACACTTGCTTTTTACCAGGCCTAGAGTTACCTTTATAACTAAGCATGTACCCAACGCAAGAACCTCCAGAATCTCTACAGCCAACAACCGAAACCCCTCTGCAGCACGTAAGTGCCCCACCCAAGAAAACGCGGCGCTATATCTTAGTCCTTGCTGCAATTCTTGTAGTGATCGCGGGCCTGGCTTTATATCTGCTACTGTCACATAAGCAATCAGTAAAACCATTGGTAACCTTGTATTACAGCGATGGTAAAACAGTACTGTGGCGCAACGAAAATCCAGCGGTCGAACCTGGCACCAACATACCAAATGCCCCTTACTTTGTAGACCTAGTTCGCACAGAACTACGAGCAAAGTATGGTGATCATTACTACGAACAAGGCGCATGGGCGGTAACCACGACGCTCGATGCCAAACTCCAAGCAACTGCCGAAAAACTTATTGCCGACAACCTTCCAAGCATAACAAGTCGCACTCATGGTACCGCCGATGAGGAAGCCTTACTCCTGCAGGACGTGCAGAGCGGCCAGATAAAAGCGCTAGTTGGCGGCGTTGATTACAAAGATAAAGATCATGGTCAAATTAATTATGCCGTTACGCTTCTTGCGCCAGGGTCTAGCATCAAGCCCCTCGATTACGCGGCACTTATCGAAAACACTACCAATACGGGTGCCGGAACGGCGTTATCCGATAATCAAGAAGTGCTGCCTGGTTATCCATGCACCAACAAATCCTTGCCGCAAGCAGGTGGCAACTGTTTGCTCGATTATGACTTCAAGTACCCCGGCACCATGCCGCTCAGGTATGCCTTGGGGGGCAGCCGCAATGTACCCGCAGTAAGGGCAATGCTCAACTCTGACCCTAAAGATACAAGCCCCGATCGTTTTGATTCTATTAATGGATTCACGAAATTAGTAGGAAGGATGGGCGCAGAGAAGGGCTTCAACTGCTACGCAGACGAGGCCTTAACGCAGACCACTCAGTGCTATGGGGCATCTGCTCTGGGAGACGGAGCCTTCATAACCCTGGCAGATGAGCTGCATGTGCTGGCAACACTGGCAAACAACGGCTCAAAGGTCCCGCAGACAACGATTTACAACGTCCGACTCAATGGCCAAGCTAAAGCCAACTGGCGACAGCCTGCAGGGCAACAAATTATCAGACCGGATACGGCATACACACTCAATGACATTATGTCCGACCCAAATGCCAGTTATTTGCCAGGCAGTTGCGATGCTGCAAACTGCGCTTCGGGTGCTAACGACTACAAATTCCATCGTTACAATAATTGGAAATTTGCGGTTGATCCCGGCGTAACAAATGATGGCTACACGGGTAACATGGCGGGCTGGTCCTCCCGGTATGCAGTGATTTCGTGGGTTGGCAACCATGCCCGCAGCAAACCCCTCAACGCTTCCGTTGAAACACTGACTAAACCACTCACACAGGGCCTCATGCAAGCAGCACACCTAGGCCAAACACCGGAAAACTGGAAGCAACCGACCAGCATCAAGACCCTGCCAGCATATGTCTTAACAAATCATGTTGGCCTTGGAGATATTGAGCCCAGCCCAGCTACAGATATATATCCTGGATGGTACAAGCCTTAATAAAAGCAGATCGGACATCGCCTAACCGGCCATGCAAACGCCAGTGCTGACCCGATTTGTAGCATGCAGAGCAGTGTTTACATTAGCCAATAAATGCTGCGATGTCAGGGCGTAGCCATAGTTGTCAGATAGGTCATATTTAGCGAACATAATGCCTGCGACCCGTCCGTCGGGTAGGACTACCGGCCCGCCTGAACTGCCCTCGGCGACATGTGTTTCTATTTCGTAGACATTCCTCCCGATCACACCAACATCATAAATATTTCTGCCAAAAACTTGCAGATCATTCCGCATTACACCGGGAACAGCTGTGTAATTGCCGCCCGGATAGCCCAACACGGCCACAGTTGTGCCGGGTTTTATATTTTCAGTGACAAGCTGTAATGGGCTGACATTCAGGTTTTTTACACGCAAAATTGCAAAATCAAGGTTAGGGTTAAACAGGACCGGCACGCCTTCGTAGCTATGGTTGTTATATTTGATAATTGGCCGTTTTACACCAGCGATGACATGAGCGTTAGTAGCAATCAGGTTAGGACCTACTACAAATCCAGACCCTGTCACCAGACCGCCGCAACCAAAACTGGTAATGCGCACTGTGGCGGGGGCTGCCTTAGCTGCCGCTAGCTCAAAATCGGATGGTGTATGTGGCCGAGAAGATGTTGGCGGCGCAGCAAACAGCTGTGGTGGACTATTGGGGTCCACCAGTCGGTTAAACTTAGCGAATACTGCAGGTATCGTAGGCAGGTGGCGGTCTAGTGTGTGCACAATGTACGCGTCATTGGTACTGTTGCTGAAGCCCTCAAATGGCAATCGGCCAATCATGGCGCCCAGTAGCCAGACGATAATAAGCACGGCGACCACGCCGAGCATCATGCCAATACCTGACTCCGCCTTGTGAATCTTACGCTTGCTCTTGCTAATCGATAGAAGCTTACGGCCAATGTCGTAGCCCTTTACTGCCGCGAAAGTCGCCAATAAAAGCACAAGGTTAACATTGACCAGCGTTAACAGTGTTCGGTCATCGATAGGTAGTAGGTGCGGGAACAACCAACCGCCCAAAAATAAGCCCGTAAAAAAACCGCCGACCACAAAAAACTCAACGAGCCCGGCACGTATACCCTGAATGGCTGCACCAACCAGTAACGCTACGATAATGAGGTCTATCCAATTGAAATTTGGCATACATAAGCATTATGCACACCACTACCCCTGACTGCAACAGCTGCTGCTTGCTACTTGACCTGAATGACAACCTTGCCCCGTGGATGACCGGTCTTTAAATACTCTAGGGCCTCGGCAGCCTGATCGAACGGGAAGACTGTGTCGATATGAATGGTTAGCTTACCGGCGTCTACCAGCTCAGCAATGTTTGTTAAGCGCTCAGTTGTTGCCCGACTAGATTGCGTGCTATATATAATGCCGTACTGCGCAACCAACGCATCGTTAGCCGGGGCGACCATTGAAACTAACGTGCCGCCAGACTCAAGCACTTGGTACGACTTACTATTCGTCTCGCCACCAACGGTGTCGAATACCGCGTCATAATCCTTGAAGATTTCGGAAAAATCCTGAGATGTATAATCGACCACTTCATCAGCTCCCAGGCTTTTTACAAAATCGAGGTCTTTGGAGGCGGCAGTTGTAGCAACATATGCGCCTATGGCTTTGGCTATTTGGATAGCGACGGAACCAATACCGCCAGCACCACCATGGATCAATATTTTTTGACCGGCTTGCAGCGCCATAGTCTCGACCAAAGCCTGATAAGCGCTGGCGCCGACCAGCGGTAAGGCGGCAGCCGTTACAAAGTCGACACTTTTTGGTTTGCTGGCCAGCTGACCGGCAACTACAGTCGTGTACTCAGCGAAGGATCCGTGGCCACCCAAGGCATTGGCCGCGCCATATACCTCCTGGCCGATTTCGAAACCGGTTACACCTTCGCCGATCTCAGCGACAACGCCAGCTGCATCACCGCCAAGGATAGCCGGGAAATTCAACTTAAACTTATCGCCGACTAACCCTTCACGAACTTTTGCATCAAAGGGGTTTACCGCTGCAGCATACACTTCAATAATTACCTGCCCTTCGACAGCAGTTGGCCTTTCGACGGAATCATTAACCTGCATAGCGTCTTGGCCACCGTATTTTGTGATTTGAACTGCCTTCAAGATGGTACCTGTGCTTTCTAATCATTATTATACTCCTTAGCTAATTGCTATACTTAGAGTAACGAAATAATAAACAGTGGAGATACTATGCAACGACTAGCCGGATTTTTGCGCCGATACAAACTATTTAGTGTGGCGCTCTCGACGCTGCTGATAGCCCTAGCCCTTCAGCTCAATGGATACCAAACTGCTGCGCATTGGCTGCTTGGCATCGTGACAATTATTGAGCTTATGCCGTTGCTGAGCGGTATGTGGCAAGACTTCCGGCATGGCAAGTACGGTATCGACATTTTAGCGGCTACAGCGATTATTGCTTCGGTAGTGCTCGGTGAATACTGGGCCGGTATTGTCGTTGTACTAATGTTGACAGGTGGCGAAGCCCTGGAAGATTACGCCGAACACCGTGCCAAAAGCGAGCTCGACACTCTGTTGGAGCACGCTCCGCAAAAAGCCCACGTTATTCGTAAAGGCAAAACAATTGATGTCCGCGTCAGCGAGTTAAAGGTTGGGGACAAGATCCTGATCAAACCCGGCGAGCTGGTGCCGGTCGATGCCGTCATCTTAGAAGGCATCGGTAGCTTTGATGAATCGTCACTGACTGGCGAAAGCTTACCGCAAGATAAAGAAATTGGTGAGCAGCTGCTCAGTGGTTCAGTTAATGTTGACGGCGCGGTTACCGCCAAAGCGACAGCTACCGCAGAGGATAGCCAATACCAGCAAATTGTTAAACTCGTTAAAAGCGCGGCCAGCGCTCAGGCACCATTTGTACGTCTGGCAGATCGCTACAGCATACCATTCACCATATTTGCATTCGCCATCGCTATTGGCGTTTGGGTCCTCACTGGCGATGCTATTCGTTTCCTGGAAGTCATTATCGTGGCCACGCCTTGCCCGCTTTTATTGGCGGCACCAATTGCACTTATTAGCGGCATGTCACGAGCCAGCAAATACGGCATCATCGTTAAGACCGGTTCGGCGTTAGAACGCTTAGCCGAAGCTAAGACGATTGCTTTCGACAAAACCGGTACGCTCACTAGCGGCCATTTAGAGGTCGATGGTATCAAAGTTTTTAATGGATTCAAGGAAGATGAAGTTCTAGCGCTGGCAGCCAGCCTAGAGCAAAACTCCAACCATGTGCTGGCTCACGCTATCGTCAATGCCGCCCAGGCAAAGAAATTAAAGTTCAGCAAAGCTAAGCACGTTAAAGAGATTGCCGGACGCGGCGTTCAGGCCCAGCTCAAAGGCCAAGCAGTGCTCGTTGGACGATTCAGCTTACTTGAAGATAATGGCGTTGGTGTGCCCAGCAATTTTAAACATACCGACATTAAAGACACTGCGGCATACGTAGCCGTCGACGGCCAACTCGCTGGCATCATTAAGCTCAAAGACGAAGTACGCAGTAACAGCAAGGCAACAATTGAGCAGCTTCGAGCCCTAGGTATTCAAAATGTCATTATGGTAACTGGTGATAATAAAAGCACTGCGCTGGCCGTCGCTAAAAAGCTTGGCATCCAAGAAGTCCATGCCGATTGCCTACCGGCCGACAAATTACGCATCATTGATGAAAGCAGCAAGAAACCCATCATTTTTGTAGGCGACGGCGTGAATGACGCCCCCGTACTAACCTCGGCTAGTGTCGGTATTGCCCTTGGCGCTCGCGGCTCAACGGCTGCCAGCGAGTCAGCCGACATGGTACTCATGCTCGATGACATCAGTCGTGTCGCGGCCGCGGTCACCATTGCCAAGCGAACCTTTAAAATTGCGCGCCAAAGTATACTTATAGGCATCGGTTTAAGCCTCGTATTGATGGCCGTTTTTGCCACCGGTAAATTCCCGCCGCTAGCCGGAGCTATTCTTCAGGAAGTCGTCGATGTCGTCGTGATATTCAACGCTCTGCGGGCGCACATAGTAAACATAGAAACAGCCTAAACTAAAAGCAACAGCGTGCCGGCCATAAAGAGCGGCACCAATAAATTGTCTAAACCACGGACCGCCACATTCTCTAGGATTGTTGCGACTGCGGCGATCGGGAAGATTAGGGACAAAGCGAGCGCACCAGGCGTGGCAAGCACATATCCAGTCAAAATAAGGCAGGTAGTCGCGAAGAACGTAGCTGTCCCTAGAATGCTCTTAGGCGACCCGAACACGACATAACGATACCCATTACCGAAGTGTATGCCGACCACAGCCGCCAAGCCGTCGGCCAAAGCCATAACCAGCAAAGCGGTGGTGTAGATATGTGGATGAGTATCAGTGATGAGCGCCAGAAGACCAACAACGAGAGCGAACCAGAACTCGCCAAGCGTCGGTCGCTGCACGCTATGAATTGCCTGAAAAATATTTAGGTATTTCGAAACTGCCACACCCACCAAAAACGCCAGACTCAGTAACATGATTTGACGAGGTGTCAGGAAGTATGGCCAAAACGCCACAAAACTGCCAACAGTAATATGGACAAACTTGCGACTGAACTCACCATGCACATCGCGCCTACGCCACCACAATTCGCTGGCAACCAGTAAAATAAGGACAAGAAAAACGCTTAAGGCAAAGGGCATGCTCAATATTGTACGCCTAAACCATCATTTTACCCTGCGTTATGCAGCTGATTACCCGCAAGTTTATAGGCTTGCACCGGCCTAACCTCGCCATATAAAACCTTATGGTCAGTCTGAAAACCTTTTAACACTTTTGTGCGCATAAGACCAAGCTTACCGCCGGCACGGTAAATGCAATAGTCCGTGGTTCCGCCGTCAATTGTTGTTGGCTGTGCTGCCTCGCGAGTAATCATGCCCACTTCAGCGAATGCCGTAACAGTTGTTGCCACGCCTTGATTCAAATCGCCACACAGGATTGTTGGCTGGCCTTTTTTCTTGGTATCGGATACAAACTTGAGCAGATCAGCCATTTGTTGATCGTGCACTTCTGGAGATGGTGATGAAGATCCAAGATGCGTAGTTATAAATTGAATATTCATATTGCCGAGTGCCTGCACCGTTTTGGAAAGTATAACTCGACCTTCTTGTAATCCTTCGCGAGCATTTGTAAGTGATGTGTTGCCGCTCAGAATATCCTCCTGAGCTCCACCGATCGTTTTTACAAAAGCATCTGGCAAAGAGTTACCTGCAATGTGCTTACTATCCGCAGATACTGGTTTCTTAACTGTAATAATCATGTTGCCTAAACCAAAATCAGTGGGTTTTTGTCTGGCATCAGCCATTTCGTAGGTTACGCTCCACTTATGCTTGAAGGCCTCGCCGATTACTTCAGCGTCCTGACCAGTTACTTCCTGCAACATAAAGGCATCGAGCTTATTTTTGATCATCACTACATTGATTTCATTGAGATGCTTCGCTGCTTCGCGGTGCATATTCCAAGTCGCCACACGTAACACGCCGTCATCGCCATAAGGTAGTGCGACTGCTGGGGCGCGCTCAACTATATGTCCCTCGCGGTCCAAAAGCAGGCCCACTGCAATCCCGCTGGCGACGGTCGCTAAAGCGCCCAGAGCGACACCTTTCAGCATACTCATCCAATCACGATTCGAGCGCTCATGCTCGGTGTACACTAATTGTTCACCCGCATTTGTCATAGTACTATCTTAGGCTATTGTTGATCTCGTGCAAGCATGAGCACAAACAAAAAGGACCTCCGAAGAGATCCATTTTGTTTGGTCGGGGTGAAAGGACTCAAACCTTCGACCTCTCGGTCCCAAACCGAGCGCGCTATCAACTGCGCCACACCCCGTAATCATGCAATTACAGAGGTTGATTATATATCAGAATGCCGTAAAACACTAGTCGAGTCTTAGCTGATTATTTGAATCTGCTCAATCGAGTCGGCTAAACCATGCTCATTCGAGCTAACCAGCACGGCGTTAAACTGTTTTTGCCCGGTTGATTCCAGGACGTTACGAGTTTGCTTGCCGTCGCGCCAGCGGGGGATAACACTAGTGAGCGTAACGCCTAGTGACGCGTTGAGCGCGCCACACATACCAACATCACTTATATGGGCCGTACCGCCAGGAAGGACCCGTGCGTCGGCCGTAGGCACATGCCAGTGATCACCGACGATGGCCGTGACCCGACCATCCAGGTAATGACCGATCACCACTTTTTCGCTCGAGTAGTCTCCGTGGAAATTAACGACGGTTGCAACCTTCTCGATATCTTTTTGGCTTTCCAGAATCTGGTCAATGACTTGGAGCGGATTATCGGTCGACTTATCGGAATCTTTGCCAACAATTTTGCCCAACAAACTAACGACCAATACGTTGCCCTTGCTGGTACGAGTGTACTTGTAGCCTTTGCCGGGCGTGCCTTCCGGATAGTTAGCCGGACGAATTATCCCCTGATTCACGTCGTTCATGGCTGGGATAATATCGTCATGGTGCAGGCTCCAGTTGCCGCCAGTACAAAAGTCGACGCCTGCTCGGCGCAGGCGCTGGAAATCAACTTGAGTGATTCCCCGTCCGTTTGTCGTGTTCTCGCCCTGGGCAATCACGAGGTCAATCTGCTTTTCGTTTCTTAGCTTTGGAACGATCTGCTCAATGAGCTGTATGCCCATTTCACCCATAACATCACCAACGTACAAAATATTCATAGTTGGTTATTTGGCGAATTCGATGGCGCGGGTTTCGCGGATGACGTTGACTTTGATTGTGCCAGGGTATTGCATGGTCGATTCAATTTTGGTGGCAATATCGCGGGCCAGCTTGATGGCGCTGAGGTCATCAATTTGCTGCGGTTGTACGAACACGCGGACTTCACGGCCAGCGCTAATGGCGTAGGACTTATCGATACCAGGGAAGCCGTTGGCAACGTTTTCTAGCTCGCGCATGCGGTCGCCAAAGTTCTCGGCCGAGAC
>JAQBRQ010000014.1 GCA_028286385.1 Candidatus Saccharimonadota bacterium | reverse complement strand
CTACGGGAACGATGACCTATCAAGCGCTAGTGGCCGCCGAGAAGCTACGCGAAGACGGTATCGAAGCCGAAGTCATACACGTACCAACTATCAAACCGCTCGACGGAGAAACGATTCTTAAGAGTGTCCGCAAAACTGGTGCCGTCGTGACGGCCGAAGAGGGCCAAATCATTGGTGGACTCGGTGGAGCCATCGCCGAGCTGTTGTCCGAAGAACACCCAACACCTCTCAAGCGCATAGGCATGAAAGACCGCTTTGGCGAATCCGGCACACCCGATGAGTTGCTCGAGCACTTTGGCCTCCATGCCAAGCACATTCGCCTGGCGGCCCATCACGTTATCGACCAGAATAATAACTAGTGGGTGATTTCGGTGTTATTTATGAGACAAAAATGATTGCTCAATAGGTGGCGGGGTCTGTGGCGGGTGCTCGTCGCTGTGTGAAGAATTACCGACAATAGCAACGGTCGCCGCAGCACTGCACGCCAGGACAGCTGTGCCGCCGAGCGCTATTTTCCGCCAGAAGTTGTGGGGCGTGAGGTCAATCTCCTCAACTCTAGTAAATTGGACTGGTTCGATAGATACTTTGTTTTTAATCACAAGTTATTACTATAGCGGCATTTGATTTTCAGATGCAAGCATAAGCAGTTATACTGTGGCTATGCCTTTAACTCTCCAACAAATTCGAACCAATTGTGCCCAAGCTCGTGCCCGTATGGCGCAAGCCCGAGCCGAAAAATGGGCCTTCGGGGCCTTTAATTTAGATGATGAAGCGACTCTCAAGGCAATTGTGATGGCTGCTGCAGCCAAGCAAGCGCCGGTACTTGTCGAAGTCAGCCAGGGCGAAGTCGACGATATCGGTATCGATAACGTCCGTGACATGGTCGACAACTTTAAGTATCAGTACGGTGTCGAAATGTATGTTAACCTCGATCACAGCCCCAATGTCGAGGCAGCTAAAGACGGTATCGAAGCCGGCTTTGAATTCATCCATATCGATATTAGCCAATCGAATCACGACGCTACTGAGGAAGAAATCATTGCCGCCACACAGGAAGTTGTCGCCTACGCCCAACTAACCGGTGCCATAGTAGAGAGCGAACCGCATTACTTCGGTGGCAGCTCCAATGTGCACGAAGAGGGCATTGATTACGAAGAGATCAAAAAGACGTTTAGTACACCCGAGGGTATGCGCCACTTCGTTGAAGCTACCGGCATTGACACTTTTGCGGCCGCAATAGGCAACTTGCACGGCAAATACCAAGTGCCTAAAGTGCTCGATCTAGAGTTGCTTAAACTCTTGCGTGACGCCACGGATTGTAATATTTCGCTGCATGGCGGCAGCGGCACCCCGGGGCACTACTTCCGTGAGGCCGTACAAATTGGCGTCACCAAGATCAACATTAACAGCGATATGCGCTACGCTTACCGCACAACCCTCGAAAAAGTCTTGGCCGAAAATCCTAAAGAATACTCGGTTGCTAAGTTGATTGGTAAAGAAGTGATCCCAGCTGTTCAAGCGGTCGTCGAAAGTAAGCTCGATGACTTTAATTCGACTGGCAAAGCGCTCGTTATTTAGCACGAGCGTGATACACTAATAACATAAGCAAGATAGACTAAAACAATAGGGGTGGGACCAGTGGCTAAACAACCAGATATCGTATGCATCGGTGATATCGTAACTGATGCATTTATTAAATTAATCGACGATCAGGCTGTGACCTACCAGAACGATCAAGGTAAGTGGCTGGCCATGAATTTTGGTACCAAATTGCCATATGATCACGCCGAAATCTTGGAAGCCGTCGGTAATGCTGCCAACGCTGCTGTCGCTTTCGCGCGACTCGGCTTGGAATCCTCGTTTGTAACCAATGTCGGTGGTGACTCGCATGGCCGCGACATGATCAACGCGCTCCACAAAGAGAAGATCGATACCCGTTTTGTCCGCATTAACCCCGACAAAAGGAGCAATTACCACTACGTGCTCTGGTACAAAGAAGAGCGCACCATCTTAATCAAGCACGAAGAGTACGATTACCACTGGCCGCACCTGCGCCCAGCCGAAACGCCACGCTGGGTCTACTTTAGCAGCATTAGCGACCACGCCATTGAGTATCACGACCAGGTGGCTGATTGGCTCGACCAGAATCCCGATGTTAAGTTAGCCTTCCAGCCGGGCACCTTCCAGATGCAAGCCGGCGTTGAACGTCTAAAGCGCTTGTACGCACGAAGCGAAGTTGTCGTCCTGAACCGCGAAGAAGCCGTTTTTGTCACCGGTGGAGACTACGACAACCTCCATGATTTGATGGACCGCTTGCACGGCCTCGGCGTCAAGATTGTAGTAATTACCGATGGTCCTGACGGCGCCTACGTCAGCGATGGCCAGAAGCGCCTGCAAATGCCGCTCTACCCCGATCCATCGCCGCCAAAAGAGCGCACCGGCGCTGGTGATGCTTTTGCGTCGACCTTTGTAGCAGCGCTCGCCAAGGGCAATACTATTGAAGGTGCGCTGCAGTGGGCACCAATCAACTCTATGAATGTCGTACAGCATACCGGCGCCCAAGCTGGATTGCTCACCGAAGAGCAAATTGAAGATTACCTTCATAAGTCACCGGCTTGGTACCGTCCAAAGCCAATGGAATAATGCCTACGCTTATGGTAATCTGTAAGCAAAGGATAAACAGTATGTTGCTGCAACATAAAAATCAGAGGGGTAACGAGGTATGACGCGATTTTTATCGGCGTCATTGCAGGCCAAAGAGCCGTTTTTCCAGGCGGGTTTAAAGCGACTAGAGTCGGCCAATGGTCATCCCAAGACCGATATTCGTGTTTCTACAGAGGTGATCCACGCCTCGCACGATAAATTACGGCAGCTCGGACTCGATCCTAAAGATACGACACCCCTGGAGCTGTATCATGTTCTTCAATCCAAGGTCGCTGCCGATGACGTACGTCTAACAAGGACGCTTCAAACACATGCCGCAACCCATGTATCCGCCGAGGGCAATGTTGTTGAGGGTATGATCCACATCCTCAAGGAATTACCTGATTCCAAGCGCTGTTTTGCCATTAGGCAAAGCGTTATGCGGGCGATTCTTAAGAAGCAGCCACCCAAGAAAGCCATGAAAAAGCTGGGCTATCGCTCGGTTGACTCAATGCTTAAGCACGAGACCCCTGTATCGTTGCTGGCGGCAGCTTGGCTCACCGAAGGCACACAGTGGCAGCAGAAGCTGCTTGATCAATACAAAAAGCTTAAACCGAGTGATTTTGAGAACCGCAGCATGAGTATCACTCAGCTGTCCTTTAAAAAATGGTCAGATCTGGCAGAAGATGTGGTCAGCCAAAAAAAACACAATGTGCTGAGCTTTAAAGAGCTGGGCGCGCTGGTGTTTTTACCGTTGCCAAGCCATGTTCCAGCCGGCGCGGTCACGGTGAGCCTGAGCTTAGCGCTCCACGAGCTGAACGAAATCCGCGCCAGCAGTACGTTCCTCAAGCTGTGTCAGGTTCGTCCGGATTTTGGCGTGATTGTCCGCAGCGTGGCTGCGGACGAGGCAAAACTTAGCTCGCAGCTGCTTGACCAACCAGTGCCATGGCATCTGGTGCAGCGCTACTACGCGCGCTTGTCGCAGCATTTTCGAGAGGCGGTCTTTGAGCCGCACGTCCAGCTCGAAGACATGACCTGGCATCCGATCGAGCAGACGCTGAGCGCTATTGAACCAAGTATGGCCTTTTGGCACCAGAGCGCGCACCTGGGCGTACTCCACAATCACAAGCCCGTGTCGCTGAACATTGTCGATGTGGCGCTCAACTATTGCAATCGAGTGCCGTTTGAGCGACGCATCACGCAGCATTTTCAGAAATCGTTGTGGCACGAGTTGCTACTGCGTTATCTGCAGCACAAATCGGTGGAACAATCGGTACTGCGTGAACTACAACCAACATTTGCTACTGAATTAGCGATCGCATAAAGAAGGGAATATATGTATCAAATCTGTGTATCAGGAGCAGCCAAAGGCGATAGCGTCGAAGAGGGCAAAGATCTGGCTGTCAAACTGGGGGCGGCAATCGCTAAAGCCGGACACTCATTACTAACTGGAGCCACGATTGGCCTGCCAAACTACGCTGCCGAAGGCTACAAAGCTGCTGGCGGCAAGATGAGTGTCGGCCTCAGCCCAGCTGCATCCAAAATTGAGCACGTTATGAAGTACCGCTTGCCAACACTGGCTTACGACACCATCATCTACAGTGGCTTGCATTATGTTGGTCGCGATACGCTGCTGATCACCTCGAGCGACGCCGTAGTGAGCATAGGCGGCCGCTTAGGCACGCTCCACGAGTTCACCATCGCCATGGAAACCGATACGCCGATTGGTTTCCTGCAAGGCGCTGGTGGCATCAGTGATCAGATCCAAAGCCTTATGGCTATCGCGCATCCGCTGCGCGCTGGTTCAATGGTAACCTTTAGCGAATCATCCGAGGTGCTGATTAAGGAGTTAACAGGTCATCTTGACCTTGAGCACGCCAAGTACCTGAACCTTTACCAATAACCCAAGGAGGATAAGACCATGCTGTATTTCCGAACGAGCCGAACACGTCAAAAAGGTTTCGCCGCGATTGAGGTCGCTTTACTAGTTGTTATTTTGGGAATTATTGGCGGGACTAGTTTCTTCGTGTACCACTCTAATCAGCAGGCCGGTGATGCATTAAGCAGTGCTGCCAAAGCTTCTGGCGGTTCTCCGGTTACGTCTGCAAAGAAAAAGGTCGCGCTCAAAACATCAGTGACAACACCGACAGTCACAGCACCAAAATACCTGACAATTAAGGAGTGGGCTGTAAGGTTGCCGCTGACGAGTGGCGTAGAAGATGCCTACTATATATTCAGAAGTGGCAATACCGAAGATGCCTATCTGTCGCTGCGCTCTCTAGAGACAACAATGTGCGCCGCCGATCAAACAACTGTTGGGGCGATATCGCGGTTCAGCCAAAATGAGATTGATCCCCAAACTGATGCCACCTACCTGTCCGAATTCCCAGAAGCCAGCAAAGTAGGGGCCTATTACTATCGCTTAGTGACGCCGCAAGCGGAGTGTTCGGCCGATGAAGCAGTCCAAACTAAAGCGGTTAATGCTCGGGTTAGTTTGAGCGGCGCGCTCAAATCCTTACAGGCTGAATAAATTGCTTGCTACAATATAGAGGTGAGCAAATTCAAACTACAATCTGATTTTAAGCCGGAAGGTGATCAGCCGGACGCGATTGCCCAGCTGACAAAGGGCCTGGAAGACGGCTTACAGCATCAGACGCTGCTCGGTGTGACCGGCTCTGGTAAGACATTTAGCATGGCTAATGTTATTCAGAATGTCCAGCGTCCAACGCTGATCTTGAGCCACAACAAGACGCTTGCCGCTCAACTGTATGGCGAGTTTAAGAACTTCTTCCCGGATAACGCCGTTCACTACTTTGTAAGTTATTTTGATTACTATCAGCCGGAAGCCTACATTGCCCGCTCCGACACCTTTATCGAAAAAGACAGCCAGATTAACGAAGAGATTGATCGCCTGCGGCATGCGGCGACTGATTCGCTGCTGAGTCGCAAAGACGTTATCATCGTAGCCAGTGTCAGCTGTATCTACGGCATTGGCTCAGTGCAGGACTATGACGGCCTATCGATTACGGCCACCGTCGGTGAACGCAAAGTCCGCGACAAATTCCTGCGTCACCTAACAGACATTCAGTATCAGCGAAACGACATCGACTTCCACCGTGGTACCTTCCGGGTCCGCGGCGACGTCGTCGACATCTTCCCAGCCGGTGAAGAGCTAGCTTATCGCATTGAGTTTTTTGGTGACGAGATCGAGCGTATCACCAAGCTCGACCCGTTAACGGGCGAAATTCTGGCCAATCTGCAGTCCTACAAGATTTTCCCAAGTTCACACTACGTAACGCCGCAGGCCAAACTCAAGGTCGCACTTGGCCACATCGAGAAGGAATTGGGCGCGCGAATTGCTAAATTCAAGTCCGAGGGCAAACTTATCGAAGCTCAGCGTATTGAGCAGCGCACCCGATTTGATCTGGAAATGCTCGAAGAAACCGGCTTTGTGAAAGGCATTGAGAACTATTCACGTTACCTCACTAACCGCGAGCCGGGTGAACAGCCGGCCACATTGCTGGATTACTTCCCGGATGATTACTTGCTGTTAGTCGATGAATCACACATGTCGATTCCCCAAGTCCGCGGCATGTATAACGGCGACCGGGCTCGCAAGGAAGTGCTGGTTGAGCATGGTTTCCGTCTGCCGAGCGCGCTCGATAATCGTCCGCTGGCCTTTACGGAGTTTGAGCGCCACGTCAATCAGGCGGTATACGTCTCGGCAACGCCAGCAGAATACGAGCTGAGTCGAAGCCCGGAGCCAGCCCAACAGGTAATTCGCCCAACGGGACTACTCGATCCGCCGATCGAGGTTCGACCAATCGACGGCCAAATTGATGACTTGCTTGCCGAAATCCGCGACACCGTCGCCAAGCGCCAACGCGTTCTGGTCACCACCCTCACTAAGCGCATGAGCGAAGACTTAACCGACTATCTCAAAGAGCTTAACGTTAAAGTCGCCTACTTACACAGTGACGTCGATACTCTTGACCGCACCGATATTCTGCGCGATTTACGCCTCGGTGTCTACGACGTGCTAATCGGCATCAACCTGCTCCGAGAGGGCTTGGACTTGCCGGAAGTATCGCTAGTAGCTATCCTTGATGCCGATAAAGAAGGCTTTTTGCGCAGCGAGCAGGCACTAATCCAAACCGTTGGCCGTGCTGCGCGCCACGAAAAGGGCCGGGTGGTAATGTATGCCAACACAGTCACCAAGAGTATGCAAAAAACCATCGACGAAACCACCCGCCGCCGCAAGATCCAGGAAGCCTACAATACTGAGCACGGCGTCACCCCGACAGGCATTAAGCGCAACATCGAAGCTGGGATGCGTCCGGATATGCCTGACGAAGCCAAACGCGCTAAGCTCAATCTCAAGAAGATTCCAAAAGACGAATACGGCTCACTCATCAAAGATCTAACAGGACAAATGGATTTGGCATCCGCCAACCTGCAATTCGAAACCGCCGCCGACCTACGCGACCTCATCGAAGACATCAAAGCCAAAATCTAGTGCTTAGGCCGCGGTTTTA
The DNA here is from genome assembly GCA_028286385.1 of Candidatus Saccharimonadota bacterium. Lineage (GTDB taxonomy): Bacteria > Patescibacteriota > Saccharimonadia > Saccharimonadales > UBA4665 > RYN-405. Next base: position 15,057 of record JAQBRQ010000014.1, on the reverse strand, counting down.
ATGCCGTGGATGATATGACGGTAATCAAGTTCATCTGGTGTCCGGCCCTCTATGAGTTGTTGCCCAAGCCGGCTAAATGGCAGGCTGACATTACCAATAATACGTTTGTCGATAGCGCCACCGTGCCCGTCAATAGGTCTTACGAAGCGTACTCCTGGCCTGCCGGCTAACTTTTGTCTATATACAGCAGCATCATTAACCCGGCAAAGCCTAAAGAAAGCAACAATGGCCTGCATATCGATAGGTGTTTCGCCGGCCATTTGTCCTGCTTCACCATTCATAAGCGGCTTGCCAGTTCTTACGAACTGTTTGGCGCCTTCGAGAGATATGTCGACGGTGCGTGCCAAGTGATGTCCTCTGCGCGGGTCAGCAAGTCCCTTGAGTACCGATGCCCCAAGTAGACTTATGTCCCACGGCAGTGTGACTGCCTTTTTTACGGTTTCAATATCTGGAGGAAGTAATTTTATCGGTCTTGCTAAACAGGGGTCGGTTAGATTTGAGTACAACACCTTGCGGTCAAACAGCGGCGCGTATGCATTGGTGCCAAAACCTATCATCGAGCCTCTCGAGTAACCCTCAACGGTTACGAACCTACTCTCTAAATAACCAAGCATGGACAAAGCGTCGAGTAACTTATGGGTATGATATGCGCTCTGCGAAAGAGGTAGCGAAGAGTTAATTTCCGGCCCTTTAATCAGTACGTTGAACCCCAGGCTCATGAGCTTGCGTGCAACATCTGTATTAAGACCCTCTGGTTGTGTACCCCATGCAGTATCCTTCACTACCCACATATTGCTTCGTGGATCGCTGGCTTCATAGCGAACCACTTTATACTTGGTTTCGGCCTCGTCGTTTACATGCCATGTTTGCGGGTATGCAATGCCATATTCATCCTGGGGTATTGGTTTTTCGTCAGTGGTTTTGGATTCGTCAAACTCCGTCGTGTAGATAGGTAATACATAATCTTGATCTTGATTTAAAACACCCTCCTCGATTTGAGAAGGGTGTAATTGAATAATTTCTGCTGTTTCGGCTGACACATCGTCCATTGCCCCTGGCCGATGGTCAGGCAATCTGTCTTCGTAGGATTCTTGAGTTGCCATAGTGTTATTGTGTAAGATTTCTTACTTACCATCATCGTAGTCTTATGCTTGTGCTTTGTAAAGCAGTTTATTATACAATTGCAGTCCAATTTTTGTGGTTAAATTAACAGATTAAAAATAGTGAGCTTTTACGGATGGCTCTGGTACAATTGAAGGCAACGATGAGCAAACTTACCCAGGACGATATTTTAAAATTAGCCCGATTAGCACGCCTGCAACTAACAGACGACGAAGTTGACGAGTATGCCAGCGAACTTTCGGAGATCTTGCAGTATGTCGAACAGCTAAGCGCTGTCGATGTTACGGGGCTCAAGCCGACCAACCAAGTGACTGGCTTAACCAATGTTACCCGCGCCGACGAGATCAAGTCTTACGGCTATGATCCAAAAGAACTTCGCAAAAACTTGCCGGCGGTAGAAAATGACCAAATTAAGGTCAAAAGGATGATCGGATAATGGCTAGCCAGTGGCTCGGGGTCAACGAGTTGGCCGCGAATGTGCAGACCGGTAAAACCAAGGCTGTTGAGCTTGTTGAGCAAGCGCTGGCAACAATTGCCGAAAAAGCTGAGTACAACGCGATTATTGTAACCACCGAAGACCGTGCCCGCGAACGCGCGAACGCGATTGACGCCAGCGTGGCCAAAGGCGAGACAGTTGGCCGACTGGCCGGCGTGCCTTTTATAGCTAAAGACAACTTCCTGGTTTTTGGGGCCGAGACGACCGCTGCCAGCAACATTCTTAAGGGTTTTACTGCGCCCTACCAATCATCAGTTATCGAAAAGCTGGAAGCCGAAGGCGCTATTTGTGTTGCCAAAGCCAACCTGGATGCTTTCGCGCACGGCGCCAGCACCGAAAATAGCGACGTCTTCACCACTAAGAACCCTCACGACACTACTCGTGTGCCTGGTGGTAGTTCTGGTGGCTCGGCGGCTGCAGTCGTGCTTGACATGGCACCATTCGCACTCGGTACCGATACCGGCGGTTCAATCCGTCAGCCAGCCAGCTTTTCGGGCTGCGTTGGCTACAAGCCAACCTATGGGCTGGTTAGTCGCTCTGGTGTCGTGGCTATGGCTAGCAGCACCGATGTAATCGGGCCACTCACGCGCACCGTCGAAGATGCCGCCTATATTATGAACATTATCGCCGACCGTGATGAGCTCGACAGTACGACGATTGAGCGTGATCCGGCTGGTTACGCCCTAGGTGCAAACAATACTTCGCTCAAAGGTCAAAAAATTGGCATCATCAAAGAATATATGGGCGAGGGCCTCAGCCCCGCGGTAAAGGCGATCATCGAAAACTCAGTCGCAAAGCTTAAAAGCGCCGGTGCCGAGATTGTGGAAGTCAGCTTGCCGTCGCTACCAATGGCTCTGGCCGTCTATTACATTATCTGTCCAGCCGAAGTCAGTAGCAACTTGGGCCGTTACGATGGCCAGCGCTACGGTCACACCAACCCGGATGCCAAAGATCTCGATGAGAGCTACATGGGAGCCCGTGGAACTGGTTTTGGTAAAGAAGCCAAGCGTCGCATCATGATTGGAACCTACGTGCTCAGCAGCGGCTATTACGATGCGTACTATAAGCAGGCTCAAACCGTTCGCACCAAGCTTATCCAGGAATTTGAAGAGGCATTTAAAGATGTTGATTTCTTGCTGGGGCCAGTGGCGCCAACAACTGCCTTCAAAATTGGCGAAAATGCCAACGATCCACTCCAGATGTATTTAAGTGATGTCATGACGGTTGCGGCAAACCTAGTCGGCACCCCAGCAATTAGTTTGCCGGCCGGTAAGAGCGGTGAGCTGCCGGTTGGGTTACAATTGATGGCACCGCAGCGTGCCGATCGCGCATTATTAACATTAGCCAAACAAACGGAGGAGTTACTTGTATGAAAAATGTATTCCGCCGCAAAAAGGAGCTCGATGTTAAAGACTTCACTCAGCGCTGGCAAGCCCTTCAAAAACACTGCGTAACTCGTAAAACCTGGCCGCAGGCAATCATTGAAGCCGACAATTTACTATGTGACGCGCTCAAAAAGTCACGCTATAAAGGCAAGTCAACCGGCGAGCGCTTAGTCGCGGCGCAGCGCATGCTATCGGACAATGAAGGCGTTTGGTTTGGCCACAAATTCTGTAAGCAGATTGGTGATCAGGATGTCCGCAAGATTAAAAAGCAAGACGTCATGGACGCCTTAACCGGCTTCCGTCAAGCCTTGCGCGACCTAGGAGCGCTCGAAAAATGATCTCACCAGAAGTCCGCGCTGCATATAAAACCACGATTGGCATTGAATGCCATGTGCAGCTCAAGACTAATACCAAACTGTTTTCGGCTGTCGGTAATGATGCCCGTGAAGCGCCGCCAAACACCTTGGTGAGCCACATCTGTTTTGGTTTGCCTGGCGCACTTCCAGTACTCAACAAAGAAGCTGTTCATCTTGCAACAAAGGCAGCTTTTGCGCTTGGCACTGAGCCGCAGCGCTTCAGTAAGTTTGACCGCAAACATTACTTTTATCCTGATTTACCAAAAGGTTACCAGATCAGCCAGTTTGACGAACCAATCATTGGCCTTGGCTCCATCACCGTTACGATTGACGGTGAACCCAAGGAAATCGGCATAACCCGCGCTCACCTCGAAGAAGATGCCGGCAAAAGCACGCACCCAGCCGGCAAGGATTACAGCCTGGTCGACCTGAACCGCGCCGGCACGCCGCTGCTGGAAATCGTTAGCGAGCCTGACATGCATAGCAGCGCCGAGGCTAAAGCCTACGCCCGCGAACTATACTTGCGCATGAAGTACGCCGATGTATCCGAGGCTAATTTGTACTACGGCAACATGCGTTTTGACGTTAACGTCAGCGTTAGCAAAACCGATGAACTCGGCACGCGAAGCGAAACTAAAAACCTTAATAGCTTCCGTTCCGTCGAAAAAGCTGTCGACTACGAAGTTAACCGCCAAATTGAGCTACTAGAAAAGGGCGAAAAAATCGTCCAGGAAACCCGCGGTTGGGATGATGCTAAACAAAAAACTCTCAGCCAACGCAGCAAAGAAAACGCCGACGATTACCGCTACATGCCCGATCCTGACTTGCCGCCAATTGTTATTACCGACGAATATGTTGCAAGTATCAAAGCCGAAATGCCTGAACTGCCGGATGATTACCGCAACAAATTCAAAGCCATTGGCATCGACGCTAAAACCATTGAAGACATTGTAGCCGTACCAGAAACGGCTCGCCTGGTCTCGCGTATTCTCGAAGCCAGCACTCCTGAGCATGCCCGTCGCGTAGCTTTTTGGATGATGTTGGAGTCCGAAGATCTCGACGAAGCCGCTGCTGAACAGATGACCGAAAAGCCGGTTACCGATGCCCAATTCATTGCCTTGTCTCAGCTTGTTAGCGATAACAAACTAAGCTCGACGGCCGCCAAAGAGGTTCTAGCTGACATGCTCAAAACCGGCACCAATCCCGAAGAAATCGCCACAGCCAAGAATCTTATGCAAGTCTCCGACGAAGGTGCCATCGCCAAAATAGTCGAAACCGTTCTAGCCGATAACGCCAAAGCCGCCGAAGACGTGCGGAACGGCGAAATGAAAGCCATCGGCTTCCTGGTTGGCCAGGTCATGAAGGAGTCAAAGGGCAAGGCGAACCCGTCACTGGCTCAAGAGCTTATCAAGAAGCAACTCGGCTTATAGTATGAAACTAAGCTGGCAACGCCTCGACGATAAAACTGAAAGCGTGCTTGTAGGATGGCGCACTATCGTTCAAAAGCATTTTCGTATGCCAGACGGCAGCGAAAAAGTCTACGAGACCTTTAACAGAGAAGATATGCATTGTGCTGCCGTTATTGCACTTACTGTAGACAATATGATAGTGGTAGCCCGTCAGTACAGGCCGGGCCCTGAAATGGTTATGGATGAGATTCCGGGCGGTGGTTCGGAGGACGATGACGATAGTCAGCAGGCAGCAGCTATTCGCGAGCTCCGTGAAGAAACCGGCTATGGAGTCGGCTCGATTGAAAAACTGGGCATTGTTTACAAGGACGCCTATAGTAACGCAGCCCACCACTATTTTTTAGCACGTGATTGTCGGCTACTCGGTGATCAACAGCTCGATGCCACAGAATTTATAGAGGTAAAGCTTATCTCTATAGATCAATTTTTGGAAAACGCTAAGACAGGTCGTATGTCAGACTCGGCGGCCGTGGCTTTGGTCTACGAACAGCTGATAGCAATCCGCGACGCGTAACACCTACGTGGTACAATCAAGACATGAATCATAAGCCTGTTCGTAAAGCTGTAATCGCCGCTGCTGGCTTTGGCACACGCTTTTTGCCGCAAACCAAAGCCATGCCAAAAGAAATGCTGCCGCTTGTCGACAAGCCAATTATCCAATACGTTGTTGAAGAATTGGTGGCTGCTGGTATCGAAGATATTGTTATCGTGACTGGTTACCACAAGCGCACGATTGAAGACCATTTTGATCACACCAGCGCTGATCTGCGCATGAATTTAAAGAATTCCGGTAAATTGGAGCTGCTCGAAGAAACAAAAAAGATTTCTGATCTAGCTAACTTCGCTTACATTCGCCAAAAAGGGCCTTACGGCAGTGCCACGCCAGTGATGAACGCCGCAAACTGGATAGGTGACGAGCCGTTTATTTATACCTACGCCGACGATTTCGTGCGTTCTGACCCGTGCCGTTTTAAACAGTTAATCGACGTCTATAACAAATACGGAGGATCAGTAATCACGAGTGTTCATCGGGATGGAGACGAGGATTATGGGCGCTACGGATATATCGATGGTGATGAAATAGCACCTGGTTTGATCGATATGAAGACCATTGTTGAAAAACCAGGAAGCCGCGAAAAAGCGCCGTCAAGCATGGCATCGGTAGGCGGCTACGTTTTTCAGCCAGTTTTTATGGAATACCTGAACAAGCAACTAGCAGCATATGATGGCACAAAAGAGCTACAGATACAGGATTCAATGCAAAAAATGATCGATGATGGTCATAAATTTTATGGTTACGAAGTGAAGAATGGAACATGGTACGACACGGGCAACCCTCTCGAATATTTAAAAACGGTATTTGACTTTGCGCTTGAGCGGGAGGATATTGGACCTGAGCTGCGTGAGCACTTGCGAAATAAATTACAGTAAACCATAAGAAAGGTTATATACTACATACAATGGATACCACCGACCGCGTACTTCTAATCGTCCTAACATGTCTCCTCAGCGTCTTCTTTATCCTGTGCATCGCTGCAGTTGCCGTCGTTATCAAGCTACTTAAGGAATTGCGGCAAGTTGTTGCGAAGGCCGAAGATGTTGTCGATTCAGTTGAATCAGCCACAGAAGTGCTGAAGCATACTGGAGACCGCGTCGCTTTGTTTAAGCTTATTCGAACAATTTTTAAATTATCACAGAAAGGGCGAAAATAATGATTGGACGAAGAGAACGCAGGCAGGAAACAATTAAGAAGATTGCCATCGGCAGCACTCTCGCCGCTGCAGCTGGCTATATCGCTGGGGTAATGACGGCGCCTAAAAGTGGTAAGCAAACGCGCGGTGATCTTAAGGCTAAGGCCGGTATAACCGCCATGAAAGCCGAAAAAGATCTCAAAAAATTACAAGCTGAACTAAGTCGCTTCATCGACGAAGCTAAAGGCAATAGCGAAAAGCTGAGTGTCAAAGCGCGCAGCGAAATCGACGACATGGTCGAAAAAGCTAAAGACACCAAAGAAAAAGCTCGTGAAATGATTAGCGCCGTGCGAGAGGGTGAAGCCGATGACAAAGATCTCCAGAATGCCGTTAACGAAGCTCGAGAAGCTATCGATCATCTCCGCAACTACATCAAGAAATAACTTCCTGCAAAATACCTAGTTGGCTACCCTGCTGGGTGGTATACTTTAAGGTATAACGTAAGAGTTCTTGAGGGATATTGTGGCAGTAAAGCAACCGGCACTTAGTGCTAGTGATTATGTGCATCTGCACAATCACACTCAGTATAGTTTGCTCGATGGTCTGACAAAGTTGCCGGACCTGTTTAAATATGTCAAAGAGCAGGGCATGCCGGCGGTAGCCATGACCGATCATGGTACGCTGAGCGGCGCTATTGAGTTTTATAAAGAAGGCAAACATCACGGCATCAAACCGATTATTGGTATGGAAGCCTACGTTGCTGCCCGCAGCCTATCCGATAAAGAAGCCGGTAAAGACAAGCAGTACTACCACATTATTCTGTTGGCTATGAATCAAGCCGGTTACCAGAACCTCATGGCAATGTCTACAATTGCCAACCTCGAGGGTTTTTACTACAAGCCACGTATTGACCACAAACTACTTGAGGAACACAACGAAGGCATCATCTGCCTGAGCGGTTGCGCTAGCGGTGAGATTGGCGATGCCCTACGCCAAGGCCAGTACGAGCAAGCCAAAGAAACGGCCGCCTGGTATAAAAAAGCCTTTGGCGATCGCTACTATCTTGAGTATCAGGATCATGGGCATAAAGATCACCCAAGCAAGTGGGTTGAGCAGGAGGCTATCAATAAGCAGTTGTTACAAATTGGCGAAGAACTCGATATTCCGGGAGTTGTTACCTGTGACGCGCACTATTTGAAGCACGAAGACCAGGAAGCTCACGAGATTTTACTATGCGTGCAGACCGGCTCATTCCTGAGTGACGAAAAGCGCATGAGCCTTAAAGATTTTGAACTCCACGTGACTGAGCCAGCTGAAGTTATTGCGCGTTGGGGCAAAGATCATCCGGAATTCATTACTAATACCCGGGCGATTGCCGATCGCTGTAATCTCGAGATTGAGCTCGGCAAAATCCTAATCCCGAAGTTCCCGGTGCCAAAAGGCGAAACCGAGAAAACGTACTTGGATAGGCTGGTTTACACTGGTTTAGCTTGGCGCTATGGCAACCCGGAGGGCACTAAACTCGAAGATCGGATGACCGAAGCCGCAGCCGCCAAATTATCTATCGACAAGGTTAGAAAAATGCTGCCGGCGCACGTTTTGGAGCGCACCGATTACGAGCTCGGCATTATCGAAAGCATGGGCTTCAACGGCTATTTCTTGATTGTCGCCGATTTTATCAACTGGGGCAAAAATCAGGGCATCGTGTTCGGCCCGGGTCGCGGTAGTGCAGCTGGCTCAATTATTGCCTACGCCATGAAGATTACCGAACTCGATCCGTTGCTGTACGATCTGCTCTTCGAACGTTTCCTGAACCCCGATCGAATAAGCATGCCTGACGTCGACATCGACATTCAAGATACGCGCCGCAACGAAGTCATACAGTATTGCGTTGATAAGTATGGCAAGGACCGCGTTGCCAATATTGTGACGTTTGGCCGCATGGCTGCCCGCAACGCCGTCCGCGATGTTTCACGCGTATTGCAGGTTCCATATGCCGAAGCCGATCGCTTTGCCAAGATGATCCCGCCGCCAGTGCAGGGCAGGCACATCCTGCTGTCTACATCACTCGTAAACGATCACGATTTGAAGCACGAATATGAAACCAACGAAACAGCACGAAAGGTTTTTGATTTAGCAGTTCAGATGGAAGGCACCATTCGCTCCCACGGCGTTCATGCGGCCGGTGTGGTGATCGCTCCGGAAGACATCGTCTACTACACGCCGCTGGAAATGGCTCAAAAGGGCGTGGTTGCTACCCAGTACTCAATGGGCCCGATCGAAGAGCTTGGACTGCTTAAGATGGACTTTTTGGGCCTGTCAAATCTGACGATTATTAAGAACGCGCTGCGTATTATTAAGCGTGTCCACAATGTCGACATCGATATCAATACCATTCCGCTCGACGACGAAGCCGCTTTCCAGCTATTCCAGCGTGGCGATACCACCGGCGTCTTCCAGTTGGAATCTGCCGGCATGAAGCGCTACCTCAAAGACCTCAAGCCGACCACTTTTGAAGATATCGTAGCCATGGTGGCGCTGTACCGTCCGGGTCCAATGCAGTTCATCGACGACTTCATCGCTCGTAAGCACGGTCAAAAGGCAATTACCTATCCGCACAAGAGCATGGAAAACGCCCTCAAAAACACCTACGGTATTTTGGTGTACCAGGAACAGGTTATGCAGATCAGTAAAGAAGTCTGTGGCTTTAGCGGCGGCGATGCCGACACGCTCCGTAAGGCAATTGGCAAGAAAAATGCCGTACTGATGGCCAAAATGAAAGACAAAATGATTGCTGGCGGCCAGAAACATTCCGGCATTGAGCAGCCATTGATGGAAAAGTTCTGGAAGCAGCTCGAAGACTTCGCAGCCTACTGTTTCAACAAATCTCATGCTGCCTGCTATGGACTTATTTCCTACCAAACGGCCTACCTAAAGGCCCACTACCCGGCAGCTTTTATGGCCGCCGTTATGTCGAGTGATTACGACGACACCGATCGCTTGGCTATCGAAATTACCGAATGTAAGCACATGGGTTTGACCGTGATGGCGCCAGATGTTAATGAGTCATTCTTGGAGTTTGCTGTCGTGCCGGATAGTAATAAAATTCGCTTTGGTATGAACGCTATAAAAAACGTGGGTACTGGCGCTGTTGAGGAAATCCTCAGAGCCCGTAACGAAGCGCAATTCGATAGCCTAGAAGACTTCTTGGCGCGAGTTAACTACCGTGTGGTGAATCGCAAAGCCATGGAAAGCTTAATCAAAGCCGGTGCCTTCGACCGCTACGGCGACCGCGCAAAATTGCTGTACAACATTGATTTACTGCTGGCGTTTGCCCAGCGTCTACAAAAGCAGGCTAGCAGTGGTCAGACCGATATTTTTGGCAACTCCGACGATGCCGCTGTTGAGCGGCCAAAACTTGAGCTCCAGACATCATCAACTCCAACGGATACTCGCGAACAGCTACTGTGGGAGCGTGAGCTGCTTGGTCTTTATTTGAGCCAACACCCACTAGAACTATTCGAAACAATTTTGGCAGAGCAAACCGTAGCCCTCAACACGATCACGCCCGAACATGATGGCAAGCAGGTCAACATTGGCGGTGCGATTACTGATGTTCGCGAAATCACCACAAAAAACGGTCAGAAAATGGCCTTCGTAAAGCTAGAAGACCAGTTTGGCGAGGTCGAGCTTATTCTCTTCCCGAGCAGTTATCAGCAAACCGTTGGTCTTTGGGAGCGTGACCGCGTGGTATTGATCCGCGGCAAAGTGAACACCAAGGACCGGGACGGCAATAAGGGCAGTGAAGTCAAAATTATGGTTGATGACGCCCGTGAACTAACCAGCCAGCAAGCCTCCGCCTACCAGGCAACTGGCAAAAAGCCGCGTACCCTGAAAGTGCCAAAGCAGGCAGTCGTGAATTCAGCCAAAAAGGCTACCGCCGATGCTGACCGACCGCTCCGGCTTTACATTCGCCTGATGGACACTAATGACCAGCAAACTTTGCTGTCGCTCAAAGAGACCATCGACAACCATAAAGGCGACACCGAAGTCGTGCTTGTCCTTGGCGAGGCAGCTAAAAAGCAGGCCATTAAACTTCCGGGCGGCATTGATCGCCACGGCGCCGGCCTGGCCAAGTTGCAAACGCTTATCGGCTCCGAAAATCTCGTGTTACAGTAATGTCAATTCAGTTTAGCGGATGATGCCGCTGCTGCGGGTCAGTACAAAACCGGCGACAATTATGAAGACGATGGCTATATCTAGGTACGGATGGTGCGCAATGAAGGCTTCACCGCGTGAGATGGTGCGGCGGATCCGGAAGCCATGCCGCAGGACGAATAGCATGAGTGCAGCGCCGGCAAGGGCGGACAGCGCTAAGGCGCTCCAAGCTGCTTGGCCGCCGGTTAGCAATTGAATGCGTGAGACGGGTTTGGCAGAAAGTTCGGTGGTTTTTTGAGCACCTGCAACGGCGGTCGGATTAGGCACTGTGAACGTAATGTTGGCGACTGCTGCAACCGGTTGGCCGTATTCGGCTACGACGATTGTTTGCGGACCTTTGCCCTGGTAATCCGCAGCTTGAGCGACGCCAAAGCCAACGTTCTGGTAGCTGGCATTCATGATGTTTGCCCGGTGCTCGGTGCTATTCATCCAGCCAATAACTGTATCATTGGCACTGGTGAAACCGTAGGCTAAATTCTCGCCAGCAGCCTGGTACTGGTAGCCGCTAGCCTCAATAAATGTCCACGGTGTTTTGCCTTGCGGTGAGTTGTGTGACCAGTAGTTGTGCTGAGCCATGTCATTGGCCTTAGCCTGGGCGGCGGCGGTTAATTGCGGGTCAATCGTTAGCGCAGGCTCTTGCTCGCTGGCCCGGCTAGTGTTGGTTTCATTCAGCAGCGCTGTGCTCGTAAAGTCGGTCTTAACGCCGAGCACACTGGCGTTTGACCACAAACTGTTAATCATCAGGCCGACGACTACAATCATCAGCATTGGCAAATACGGCCAGTAAGCTTTTAGGTATGGCTTGCTATGACGATGGTGTTTCGCCTGGCTCTTTTTTGTATGAATATTTTTTTTGGGTCTGGTGGCTACGGCCATACGGATTTTTTTTAGATTATTCTTACGCTAACTATAGCATATTTAGGCCGAAAAGCGGCAATGATAGAGGGCCATTGCCGCTGCTTGGACGACATTGAATGATTCTTTGCGGCCAAACATCGGAATTTCTAGGATATGATCGCAGAGCGCGAGCACTTCCGGCTCGATACCTTCGACTTCGCGGCCAACTATCAGCGCCAACTTTTCCGGCACATTAAAATCAGGTAATTCAATGGAGTCAGCGGTTTGTTCAATCGCGGCAATGGTGTAGCCTTGCTGTTTTAGGTCCATCAGGATTGGTTCAATGCCGCTGGAGTGCTGCCAGGTTATCTGTTCCTCGGCATCAAGCGCTGTCTTTTTGATCTGTTTGTGCAGTTTCGCAGCCAGGTGCGGCAAGCGCTCATCATTGGCCTGTATCGGATACGGGGTGTAGCCCGTTAGAAAGACTTTTTCGACGCCAAGCCCTTCGGCGGTGCGCAGCAGCGAGCCAACGTTGTGTGTACTCCTAAGATTGTGGGCTATAACAATAATTTGTCTCATACTGCGATCAAGTATACCGGACTTTATGAGCATAGCGCGTAACGGCGCTTATGCTTTATACTAGTAGGCAATGAGCCAAGATGCCCGATTAGACGAAGAACAAGCGACGCAGCGCCGTGCGCGAGTGCTCAATTTAGATTACGTCGATACCTCGAAGATTGAAGACAAAATACTGTACCATGATCTGTTAACGGTGCAGGAGTTGTACGACCTAAAGGTTATTCCAATTCGTGTCGATAAGAGCAATGTCTTGTTTGGTGTTACGACGACCACTTCGCAGCAGGCAATGATCGGTTTGCGCCAGCGCTTTATTGAGCAGCGAATTGCTTTCGCCATTATCTCCGATACGGGTTACCGTGATTATATGCGCTTGTTTGACCCGCCAAAGCAGGTGGTCTATCACGATATTGACGTTAACCAGACGGCTGGCAAGGCCGAACACGTCGACGAAGTATCCGCCATGCTCGAGCAGGTCCGAGCCGACGATATGCTGGCTTATTTAGTGGCCCAAGCCCACCGCCTTAACTCGTCTGATATTCACATTGAAACCCAGGTCAGCGATGTTCGTATTCGGCTTCGTATTGACGGCATTTTACATCCGATTGCCAGGTTGAGCCTTGAGAAATACCGGACGCTCATCTCGGCTATCGCCAGCGCCGGTAACGTGTCGACCTCTTCCAACGAAGCTCAGCAGGGTCATATTGCCCAGCAAATCTCGATGGCTGATGGCAACCAGGTTGACGTGAATGTTCGTCTAGAAACCGTGCCAACGATCAATGGCATGGATGTCGTGATGCGCTTATTTAATATGGACCAATCTATGTACACGCTTGATCGGCTAGGGCTGTCGGAGAGTGAGCGGGGCGTTGTTGACACGATTATTGCCAAGCCAAGCGGCCTGGTGATGGTTGTTGGCCCGACCGGTTCCGGTAAAACCACCACCCTGTACTCGATGCTCAACACGCTTAACACCGAAGAGCGCAAGATTATTACCATTGAAGACCCGGTCGAGTATCAATTCCCGGGGATTACCCAGATTTCTGTTCATTCTGAAGAAGGCGGTAACGATGGTAGCTTCGCCGATAAGCTCCGCGCCGTGCTCCGCCTTGATCCGGATGTTGTGATGGTTGGCGAGATCCGCGATCTGGACACCGCCAAGACGGCCTTGCAAGCGGCTCTAACCGGGCACCTAGTCCTGGCAACCTTCCACGCCAGCTCGGCGGCCGCAGCCTTAACCCGTATATCGGACATTATCGGTCAGAACCCGCTGTTTGTGTCGGCGATTCGCCTGGTGATGGCCCAGCGCCTCATCCGTCGACTCGACGATGAGCTCAAGCAGCCGTATAGTCCGAGCGAAGGCGAGTGGCAAAAAATTAATGAAGTTCTGAGCACACTACCCGAAGGAGCCGAGCGACCAAACCTCGATGGCCTGCAGCTTTACAAGCCTGGTTCATCGGACGGAAACCCGTACGGCTTTAAGGGGCAGTTGGCGATTCGCGAGCAGTTCACGATGAGCGATAATCTGCGTCATCTGCTCGAGAACCCCAAATCACACGTCTCCGCACAATCTATCGAAGAGGCTGCCATTCACTCCAGCATGCGCACTATGCTACAGGACGGCATGCTCAAAGTCATCGCTGGCGAGACGACTATGGATGAACTGTACCGCGTGGTCGGTTAGGCCGTTAGCAACTTTTTGATCGCTTGATCGGTGCGTGCCATCTCCCGAGAAGTGGTGTCATTGAGCTTGAGCCTGTAGCGCTTTTTTTTGAGCGACTCCAGCCAGCGGTCGGTATTCTTTGGTAATTTGTCACTGTTAAAGCGAGTGAATTTATCTGGCGAAAAGTAGTAAGGATTATTATGAATCTCGTTGTCGTAGACGAACTTCGGATGGGTTTGCACGGCACCCTTAATGACCTCATCGGGCGAGGTGTGGGCGGGATACAGGCAGAGTTCAGTGAAATGACTGTTGCCTTTGAGTAGCTCATTGACACTATTTTCGTAGAGCGAGGTTTCGGTTTGGAGCGCTGAAGTGTCGTGTGGCCAGTGGGTCTCGCTCGCAACTCGGATCCCGCTGTACCCTTGATCAGCTGCAGCTTGGACGAAATATGCCAGGTTGCCAATCATATAATCAGCCACGAATCGTCCTTGCGGCAAGTAAGCCTCAAGGGCGCTAAAAATATGAATATCACCCGCTCGTATATGACCGCTAATATCCAGTCCGGCCGACTCTAACTGATGCGCGATCTCTTTTTCGGTACTGTGCGTGGCAAGAATGCAGAGTTCATTGCGCTCAAAACCGGCTCTAAAATAATCCACCAAAAAGCGAAGCTGCTCGTCCACTGTCTCATAGAACAGGGACAAGTGCTCGTTATTACTGAGCTTTTGCATTGTGGTCGTGGTTTGCATAGTTGTATTTTAGAAAGCTTGTGCTAGTTTGGCTGTAAGAAAACCAGTAGTAGAAAGGGTTGCAACAGAGAAGTAAATCGTGTACAATCTACCAGATATGCAAAGTGTAGTTCAAATAATCAGTGATAAATACAAGAAGCACGCCGTCGTCGACGTGCGCAGTGGCGACACCGTAAAAGTCCACCAGAAGATCCGTGAAGGCTCAAAAGAGCGTATTCAGATCTTCCAGGGCCTCGTTATCCGTACCGATAACAAAGGCAGCCACACCAGCCGTATTACCGTTCGCCGCATCGCCAGTGGTGTCGGCGTAGAAAAGAGCTTCTTGCTACACAGCCCTCTCGTCGTTGAAGTAGAAGTTACCAAGCGAAGCAAAGTTCGCCGCAACTACCTTACCTACATGCGAAACCGTACCGGTAAGTCTGCTCGCATGACTGCGCAAGACTTCGACGCCAAAGCCGTCAACACACTTCCAGAAGCACCAAAAGCTGCCGAGCC
>JAQBRQ010000026.1 GCA_028286385.1 Candidatus Saccharimonadota bacterium | reverse complement strand
AAAAATCAGTCCACCGTGGTCTCGTCGGGATTGCACCCAACCCTTAACGGTAACGGTGCTATCTACAGAGTTAACAGTGTCTTTTACCAGGTTTCTCATAAGAGGCTTATTTTACCACTTCTTCGTCCGTTTTAACAGGGGTTTCCGCGGACTTTTTTGGTTTTTTAGCTTGATGGTGGCGAGCGGCTACAGCGCTGAGGTTAGCGTACTCGTCAAAATCATCGCCGGGTACGTGACCGAGTAACTGGCGCAGCATGCTCTCGACGGTGATAATACCAACATATTCTTCGAAGCTATTTACCACAATGAACAGTGCGTGATTAGTCACAAAAAAGGCGTGCAGGGCTTCGCTGAGACGGTCATTTTCGTGCACATAATAAACGGTTGGGTTCATAAAATCTTTGACCTTGCCAGACCTGTGATGATCGAGGTGCGCAAAATCTAAGCTACCAACAAAGGCGCCCTTTGGGCTCTCACGAACTAAAACGTATGGGTGACCGCCCTTGTGTAATTCATCGATCAGAATTGGACCAAGCGTGTCCTCGGCGAGCACGGTTTTAATGTGTTTGCGTGGCGTCAGGATGTCGCCGACTTTGTAGTCGTCAAAACTGAGTGCCCGCTTGGCTATCTCGAGCTCTTCCTGGCTTAAGCGGCTGCCTTCCTGGTGTTGTTGGCGATCGATTAATGCCAACAAATCTTCCCGTTCAAAGATTCCGGTATGCGCGGTAGCAGAGTAACGCTTTTCAATAATGTCGCCGCTACGACTGAGGAGCGGATGCAGGTAGTTAAGCAACCAGGCAATAATTGGAGTTACAAACGAGGTTAGCTTGGTGCCGGTCTTAGTCACCTTACTCGCTGGCAGCCAAGAAAAGGCAGCCCACAGTAAGGCGATCACCGCTACAAAGCTCAGCCAAACAGGTGCCTGACGGGATAATAATACAAAACCGCCGGCGCTGGTGAGGGCAATAAAGACCCACAACAAGACACGTAAGCTATTGCCGTAGGCTACGGCTCTGTACAGTTGCGCGGCAACAGCATCTTGGTGCTCGGCTCGGCGTTTTAGCTCAAGGACTGGCACGTAGTAATAGGTTTTGCGGACAACTACCCCGGCGATCGCCAGGAGAAGTAATATACAAGCGAAAATGAAATTTGCCATACCACTTTAGCTTATACCGACAGCGTCTGATTGCAAAACTGCACTTCATATGTTGTATACTTGGAGTACGAATAAGTGAAATTTAGAGAGGGATATATGTCTAAGCAGTTTTGGGGAGTAATCGTAGCCATTGTCTTGGTTTTTATTGGTATTTTCGCGTTAACAGGTAACAAGGCTAACGATTCTACAAAAAAGAGCAGCAGCCAAGCCGGCCTCACACAGCACGTACAAGGCAACAATAGCGCCGGCATAACCCTTGTTGAATACGGTGATTATCAATGCCCGTACTGTCAGCAATACTACCCGACTGTCAAGCAAGTCCAGGCTGAGTTTAACGACCAGATCAAGTTTCAGTTCCGCAACTTCCCGCTTGTAAATCTTCACCAGAATGCCTTTGCGGCTGCTCGAGCCGCCGAAGCCGCTGCCCTGCAAGGCAAGTTCTGGGAAATGCATGATGCTCTCTACGAAACAACAAACTACCAGGTTTGGACGAGAGCTAAAGACCCTACACCATACTTCACCGGCTATGCCGAACAGCTTGGTCTCAAAAAAGACCAGTTCAATACTGACTTCGCGAGCAGCAAGGTCAACAAGCTAATCAACGCTGACTCGGCCGAAGCCACTAAGCTTGGTGTTACCGGCACGCCAGCCTTCTTCTTAAACGGCAAGAAGATTGAAGTCGGTAACTCAGTTGCCAGCTTCCAAAAGGTCATCAAGGACGAACTCGCTAAAAAGGGCGTTAAAGACACCACTGCGGCCGCAGCAACCGAAACAGCGCCTGCAGCTCAAGCTACACCCGCTCAGTAATCTCTAGTAATATAAGAATTCACGCCATTCTGGTCTGTCTATATAGACGGGCACTTTTGTAGCAGGACTATTCATAACAGTAACTTTTACGGACACCTTTGGACCTCACCTCTCAAGCAAACAAAACAGTTCGTTTTGGATGCCAACTCACTTTTTTGTTTAATTTTTTGTCTCTACAGGAGCTGCTGTTTTTGAGCTCCATAGAAGTCCAACTATAGTAACAAAACGCTCATGTTTAGTCAAGACTGGGCGAGCGACACGTAGAGCCAATGCCGGTTGCTGTATCTGGCGACACTGGCTAACAACCCGCGCACGTACTGACGCTTGCGGAGGGCTTCCCGCACCATACCCGATGAAATATCAGGCGCAAAACTCTCGAACATTACGACTTTTTTTGGTTGCTGTTGCCAACCGTTGATGACGTGCTGCACATCCTTCTTCGTCTTGCCGCCACTGCGCAGTCCGACAACAATTTCTGATGATTTAAGAAGCTGCGCGGCATACGGCCATTCACCCAACCCATGCACGACATCTGATCCAAACAGAAATACCAACTGATCATTTGGATAAAGCTTTTTGAGGCGTGGCAACGTTCGCTGCACGCTGAAGTTACCGTCCGGTAACTCTAACACTCCAAATTGTGGATGCGGTTGCGTGGCTCGCTCCAGCATAGCAACGCGATGGCCAAAATGCTCAGCGCCCTTTTTATGGCGCGGCTGACGCTCAGGCAAAAAGTAGAGGCAATCAAGCTTCGCGGACTTGAGTGCCTGCAACGCAAAAGCAACATGCCCAGCGTGCACCGGATTGAACGTACCGGCGTAGATACCAATCCGCCTGGCTTTTTTGGTTAGCTTTTTATCATTAGGCATATAAATTATTATACGCCCAAACTCAAGCTGCAACTGATAATTTTGCAGGCTGCATCTGTGTTTGAGGGTTTTGTTCGGCAGCTATTGCTAGCACTCGCTTAGCCAACTGTTTCTCTCGGCGTTTTTCTTCTAACGAAATGACTTCTGCAAGCCGCTCCTGCTCTTCTGGCGGCTCGCTAGGATTCAGCTCTTTGCCATTGCAAATATCGACTTCGTATTTACAGCTTGGGCAGCGCCAACTCGCGGCTTTCACAACATCAATCTTCTTAACAGACTTACGACACTTTATGCAATTTATCTTTCCTGATTTTGTGTCGCTTGATGCTTCACCGTCAGTACTCCCGGCCTCGCCTTCGCTGCCCGCTTCCTGGCCTTTTTGCATGCCGCTTGGGCACGAATTAGATTTTGACTTAGTCTGTGCAACGTTCCTCGCAGCACCTGCTAGCTCCATGTTGCCCATTTGTTCGTGCAGCCTTGCTTGCTCAATATACGGAGCCCCGGGACCAAAGACACGAGCATCAATCGTTTTGTCTTTAATTGCATGGTCGACGGATTGTACCTGTGATAATTTGTTGAGTCGCTGAATAGCTTGCAGCGGCGACGTAATACTTGCATGCTCGTTGATCAATTGTTGGGTAACTTTTTCTGCCCTCGGGCCGAATGCCGCCTCGCGCTGCTTGCATGATTCTTTAAAAGCTACGTAATCTTGTACGGGCTTATCCTGGCCCATAAACGTGCCATCGATAATTTGGTCAAGTGCTTTCGCTACATCAACACCACCGTTTGGCATCAGGCTTTTATGCACCAATAGCGGCGTATCTAAGATCTCGGTGGTAGTCATATTGCTGTAGTCAACACCGTGGGCAGCAGCAAGTTTAACAATCGCCTCGATATCGTGACGCTCACTTTCCCCTTCCTTAATGCCTGCTATAAATACAGATTCAAGTTGTAGGCCATCCTCGGTGAGCGATGTTACCTGAATAGCGCAAGACATCGTTTCGACAAAGAAGCCGACATCTTGCTGCTCTTGACGGGTCATATCGTCCGAGACACACGAGAACACGACCATATTATAATCTTCAAATTTGCCCTGCATATTGGCATGTTTAATTCTAAACGCGTTTCGTGCCTCTGCCTTACTTCGGGCTAACATTTTTTTATTAGCGGATGCATACAGCAAAGTGTTTGCATTAACTGACTCTAGGGACTGACCAAACTGCGAAACTGTATTGCTCTCGTCAACTTCGAGTGGCACTTCCATAACAATACCGGCCTTGATGCTGCGCTCAACCATGTCTGAAAGTACGTTGATATAGATAAGTTTGCGTGCTTCTTCGTCTCCGTTAGCCGCACTATGGATTTTCTCGTATAACGACGTCTGGCCTTCTTGCTTCTCGGCGCTGTCTTGAGCGGCCTCACAGCTAACATCATGCTTAAGTGCCACCGAGGCAATAAAACGACCGGCTGCGTGGCGGCTAAACACGTCTTCGGCCATTTCGGGCACAACTAAAACAAGCGGTTGTACTTCGGGTACTCCATGTGGTTCAAGTGTCCCGTGTTTGATTTGTTCGGCTGCGGCGGCCATATAAAAATACCCTCGACTCTTTTGTGAGCGAGGGCTATGCGACCAGATTGCCTGGCGCAGATGCTCTTGCTCGAGAGACTTTTTTAGGTTGCTGTATCGGACTCAGCCCTGTTAGGGCCTTACCGTTGCGGCACAGTTCCCGAATTGAACGGGATTCCAGCATCTATTTGTTAATACATTTAGTAGTCTAGCACCCTAACGAGACGCTAGATATGGTATTAATTACTGCATTCGGAAGCTCTGAATGGCTTCATAAAAGACGGTGTAATCAGGGTTGGTGCCGTGGTTTGTGTAACTAAATAGGAACTTATGAGCCGCACCAGTGCTCGGACTCTTAAGGATTACCGTGTTAATGCCGTCGGTCGAGCTGGTCCCGATGACGTCACGCTGCACGTTAGACAAATCGCACAAAAAGTCGACACCCTGCCACTTCGCTACGGCGCTGAACTGATTAACCATGGTTGTCTGTTTTTTGGTGTATTTTGAGCAATTATCCGAAGCAGTGCCCTCGATATTCAGGTGGTCACTTTGGCCGGAGACAATAAGCGCCCGGTTAAACCCAAAATTAGGTGGTATGGTGTCTTCAAAAATTTCTATAGACTGCCCGTTAGTACCGTGCTCGCTCGTTTGCCAGGTGAAAGATTGATAGGGCCCAGCCGGCCGCGCGACTGGCGTCCAGGCTATAGGTATATCAATCGTAAAGTCCGGGAGTTCATAGTGCTTGGTTTTCGTCTCATAGGTGACCTTTTTTTGTGTAGCTTTGGATTGCTTGAGGACCGTCTGTGGCTTGAGTGCATCCCTAACAAAAATATAGCCCGTCCCTGCCAGACCGATAACCACTAAAAGCACAAATAGCCACAGGGCTTTTCGTCGCTTCTTTTTTGTATCGCGCTTACCGGCTTTGTAGACGTAATCAGCCATCTTGACGGTGTTTAAGAGCTGTTAATCGGGGCATGAAGCTCTGGGCAGCACCATCAAGACCCAAAAC
>JAQBRQ010000036.1 GCA_028286385.1 Candidatus Saccharimonadota bacterium | reverse complement strand
TGGTGCGCCGATCAGCCGAAAAGGGCACTTTGCCAAAAGAGACCGCGCTTATGTTGCAGCGTTCGCTTAACTTCGGTGATTTAACGGCGCTCGATGTTATGACGCCGCGCGTTCGGGTTCAGGCAATTCCATCCGAAGCCACACTGGCTGACTTACTCAAGCTCGCAAAAGCTACCGGACTTTCGCGTTTTCCAGTCATTGGCGAGAGTCTGGACGAGGTGATGGGCATCGTCCATATTAAACAAGCGGTTAGCGTGCCACGCAGCGAACGAGGCATGGTCACCGTCAAAGAAATGATGCGCCCACTGGTGCTGGTACCGTCCAGTATTCAGCTCGAACCACTACTAGAAGCCTTGCGCAAAGGCGGCTTGCAAATGGCCGTCGTGATTGATGAGTTTGGCGGTACTGACGGCATTGTCACCATCGAAGATTTGCTCGAAGAATTAGTTGGCGAAGTGCACGATGAACACGATCGCTCAGGTGTGGCTATCCGTAAACGCGCCAACGGTTCGTGGTTACTTTCGGGCCTACTGCGGCCCGACGAAATAGGCGAAGAGTTAGGCATTTTCCTGCCAGAAAGTGAAGAGTTTGAAACCATAGCTGGCTTAGTAGCACACCGCTTGGAGCGCTTGCCGGAGCTGGGCGATACGGTAGTAATTAGTGGTGTTGATCGCGATGGTAATAATCTGCATGTTGAACTGCGCGTCGAGCGCATGGACGGCCGCCGCGTCGACCGGTTACAAATGTCGCTGCAAGAAGTTAATACTACTGGCGAGGCAGAATCATGAGCGTTGAAGTAGGCCTTATTACAGCTGTTAGCATGTTGCTGGCCAATGCATTCTTCGTGGGAGCAGAGTTCGGTTTAGTATCTGCCCGCCGCAGTAACATTGAGCTGCTGGCGCTCAACGGATCGCGAGCCGCCAAGATCACGCTTGATGCCATGGAGCATGTCTCTTTGATGCTGGCTGGCGCGCAACTTGGCGTAACGCTTTGCACGCTTATCTTTGGTGCGGTCGCCGAGCCACTCATCGCCGCGCTGCTCGAAAGTCCTTTGCATGAACTCGGTGTTTCACAGGCATTATTACACCCGTTATCGTTTGTTATCGCCCTTATCCTTATGGTCTACGTGCACGTGGTAATCGGCGAAATGGTGCCCAAAAACCTGGCACTGGCCAATCCAACTCGCGCTGCCATAGCGCTCACGCCGCCGTTAGTGTTGATTGTAACAATCATCAAGCCACTTGTATTAGCGCTCAACATCGCAGCCAATGCCTGCTTGAAAGCCCTGGGCATTAAAGCCAGTAACGAAATAGCCAGCAGCTTTAGCCGCGATGAAGTAGCGGGATTCGTTAAAGAATCACACCGCGAAGGCTTACTGAGCAAAGATGAAGAGCACTTGCTATCCGGTGCGCTGCGTTTTGATGAGCGAACGGTGCAATCGGTACTATTGCCGCTCGATAATGTCGTCTGCGCTTCGACTAATCTAACACCGGAAGAAATTGAAGGCTTAACCGTCAAAACCGGCTTTTCTCGGTTTCCAGTTAAAAATAACAGAGGTAGACTGACTGGTTACGTTCACCTCAAAGATATTTTAGAAATTGCCGATGCCGCCCATCAGGAACCAGTGCCACAACGCTTTATACGGCCACTGGCTAGCGTCAAATCATCAACCTCGCTGCGCACCGCGCTGGTAGCGATGCAGCGTTCGGGCGCGCACCTAGCCCAAGTGGTTAATGCCAAGCAAGCGGTTGTTGGCATCATTGCGCTCGAGGATGTTCTCGAGGAACTCGTCGGCGAGATCCGCGACGATTCCCAAAAACAATAGGCGCTTTACTTATACTTGCAAATAATGCCAAATAGGCATAATCTAATGGTATGAGAGTGCCAAGCCGACCGGTCGTAGCTCGCATACTCCTGACGATGATTCTGGTGGGCATACTAGTGTTCCTGATCAGCCAACTTGTAACCACCAACAATCCCGCAAAAGATAAAATTCCTGGAGCCAAACCAATTACGACGTCACAGCGGCAACCAGCTGATAAATCTAAGCCAGCACCCACCCAGCAGCCGCAGCCACAAGTAGCTAAGCCAAACACACCGCCCAACACACCGCCAAGCACCAGCGTGCCTGCGCCGAATCCTGGCACGCCTGTTCCGAATCGTGGCACGCCAGCACCCGGAACCGCCGGTTCGCCCGGAACTGCTGGTCCCACTGCTACGGGGCAAAAGTTAACAAATAGCGGGCCCGGAAGCGTCGTAGCGCTGTTCATTGGAACAGCCGTCGTTAGCGCCTTGCTCCACCACCGGTTTATTGTTTCCCGCAGACTTACCGCCCACGGATAAGGCATATCTTAAGGATTGGTTTATACTAGTAGGTAATGGCACAAGAACAATTAAAGGCAGCAACAGGTTCGGGCAGCCAAACCACAACACAAAGTCCGCAAACAGCGGGTTCTTCAAGCGCTTCAACTGCCACGGCATCGGGCGTTCAGCCGGGTACTGCCACCAGCCTGCTTAATAGCACGCATGGAGGCGTTGCGCTCAAGAACACACCTCTGTCAGTTGTCGGGTTGGGGCAGCGTACCGAGTCTCAAACCAGCCAGGTTGCGGCGCCATTGCCGAAGCACCAAGTCAACCCAGTTATGTTCGGTTTCTCAGTCTTATTATTCATGGTGGCAGTTGCAATGTTTTGGGCAACAGCTAGATCTGCAAAAAATACAACATAATATCCGTTAACTGCTATTGCGCACTCTATAGCATAAGCAGTATTATTCAATTGAGATCAAACAAAATAAAAACCTCCGGGACACACTATTTGACAAAATAACAAATGTGTGTATAATACGTAGTGTTAGTGATCACAAACAAAAACTATCAAAATAAAAAATAAGGGGCTCAGGCTCATGAAAACTAGTAATGGTTTAAGCTTTGAATTAACAACTGCTAACGCAAGTATGTTCTCAAAGATTGATCGCATGCTCAAGAAGCTGTAAAGCTTTCGGTTTGCGACTAAAAGCCCGGTGTCATAACCGGGCTTTTTTATGTCTTGGACGGCGCTACAACGTACTTTTTGTAGTAACTTCGGAGCAAAACCGCTACCAGCGTGACGAAGTAGAACAGCCAAACGAAGCGGAACCAACCTTGCTGCAGATTGCCCCCGAGGCGGAAGCCATGGTAGAGAATAGCTAACATCGCCAGATCGCCCGCTTCGGTCACGAAGTGCCACCATGAGCGATCGGCAAACACCCGCCTGAACTCGAAAGCGATAAAGACAAAGAAACTAACGGTACCGAGCAGAGCAACCCAGCCCAGCCCGGGCCCCACATAATGCTCATAGCTGCCCGGCGGCAGACCCACCCCATTGCGGAACAGGCTGTATATAAGGATGCCTGGATGGAGGCAAATTAGAACGAGCACGGCGTAGCCAGTGTACTGATAGTATCGCTTCAAGACCTTACGATTAACACCGATCAGCTCACCGATTGTACTGTTTATATAATGCGACCACATGATACTGAAGGCCAGCAGGCCAAGCAGAGGAAATAGCTGAAAACCGTTAACCCCAGACAAGGTATAGCCACGATGGCCGCCCCATGCGACGATAGCAATAATGCTAACTATTGCAGCCAGAGCCCAAGTCCCAATCTGAAAAAAGAAGACTTTTTGACTTTTGGGAGCAAGTTGATTCTCTAACAGCATAAGTACTCACCAGTATGACCTCACCGTTGCCTATTGGTCAACGCCCAGGGGATTTGAGACTCAGGTACGATAAGATGTATTATTAGAGGGTAGTTAGATATTAATCACGGGAGGGCAATTATGAAGAACAATAAAGGGTTATTCGTCGGCATAGCAGCCGCAGCTATTATTTTAATCGCTGCCTACGCCATTATGGCAAATAGCGGTAACGACAAGATGAACATGGGTAGCACCTCTAAGCCTGAATCCAGCGGATCAACAGCCACTGATACCGGTAGCGCTGTAGAGGCAAGCACCGTAACCATTCAAAACTATAAGTTTGAAGCTCCGATTATCAAAGTCAAAGCTGGCACAACTGTTACCTGGACCAACAAAGATGACGTTAGCCACAATGTTGCTCCCGATGGTGCATCAGACCTCCCGGTTGGAAAGCTGATTGCTAAGGGCGAAACGTACAGTTACACCTTCAATAAAGCCGGTACTTACAACTACCTATGCGAGCCGCACCCGTACATGAAGGGTACTGTCGTTGTAACCGAATAGGTTCATTCTAATTACTGCACAATGAACTCGCTCAAACGTACATGCGCCAGCCTCGCGCTAGTCTTGCTACTCGCCGTTAGCGTGGCCGGTGGCGTTGCGCAGGCGCACGTCAGCAAACAGAATAATGGTATTTCAGCTGAACTACACATCCCACCAGGCGACAGTCCAAAAGCCGGTGAGCCAACCAGGATCCGCATCAGCTTTGAGGATAAAAAAGGCAGCTTTAGGCTGCAGGATTGTGACTGCAAGATTAACCTGGAGCAGAGCGGTAAAGTGCTACAGACCAGTATTCTCGAACCTGCCACAAAAGGCGCCACTCTCGATTCATTTTCTACGATTACTTTCCCGCGCGTCGGTGTATACGACATCGTTGTAACCGGTAGCTCTAAAAACGGCGCCTTCCCAAGCTTCAAGCTCGATTACCAGGTGCGTGTCGCCTCTGGGGCTA
>JAQBRQ010000003.1 GCA_028286385.1 Candidatus Saccharimonadota bacterium | reverse complement strand
TTTATAGTCCTGGTCCTCGGCTTTTTGATAGATACCGATTGGACTGATATTGAACGACGTGTTGTCCGGGCCAAGTTTAGCGAGCTCGGCTTCAACGAAATCTTGTAGCG
The DNA here is from genome assembly GCA_028286385.1 of Candidatus Saccharimonadota bacterium. Taxonomy (GTDB): domain Bacteria; phylum Patescibacteriota; class Saccharimonadia; order Saccharimonadales; family UBA4665; genus RYN-405. Next base: position 19,216 of record JAQBRQ010000003.1, on the reverse strand, counting down.
CCATGTAGCTGATGTCGGCTGGAACTTTAAGGGTAATATCCTGGGTAACCTTCGGGAAGCGTGGCAATGGACGGTAAGCGTTTGGCGCCTGCTGTGATGCGGCCAGCAATCCCACAAGGCTAACACCGAAACCAGCCGTGTATTTTGGCAGTTTGAAATTACGGCGTACGTTGGCCTTGTATTCGCCAATCATACCCAGTGGCTGTCCGCCTTTAACGCTGACTTTGGCGCTGCGCGTGTAATCATAGGGCTGAGCGACCGGGTATGGTTGCTCTTCGGTCAGTGGTTCAAAAACCAGCTCCAGACCAAAGTCCGCGGCCAATGCTTCAAGATATGTGCGAGCCTGGTAAAAAGCTGCGCCAACTGGCTTAGTTTTATCATTTGCCGTAACAATGACATCGAGCATTTCGAATTCGCTTGGCAAGCCTTCATCATCGTCAGCGTGCATCAAGTTGTGGCCTTTGCCCATTTCAAAAATAGCGAACTGGTCGTAGCCAGCCTTGATGTTTGGATGAATCTTTTCGAGCAAGCTTGGCGTTAGGCTCAAACGGTAATATTGCAGCTCCGGGCTCAACGCGTTACTTACTTTAAAGGCGTCTTTAGGGTTCTGACCGGCATTCTCAAGTAGCTTGCCGTGTACAAAACTGTAGGTCAGAACTTCGTTGGCGCCAGCTTTCGATAGGCTTTCACGAATCTGAGTTTTAAGTGTAAGCAGCGGATCTTTTTGGGTCGGCGTAATGGTGCGCCGTGGCAACTCAAGTGGTAAATGATCAAAGCCGTATAAGCGTCCGACTTCTTCAACCACGTCTTCACGGAGCTCAATATCGGTGCGCCAAAATGGTGCTGTAACGGTCAACTGGTCCCCGTCGGCTTCAATTTTGAACTCGACATTTTCGAGCAGCGTTTTCATGGCATCAGCAGGCAGATCGAGACCAAGCCGGGCGTTAATAAAGTCGGCCGTTACGGCGACTGGCGCATGCAATGAATTGCGCGCTAAAACTGCATCGTCCAGGTGGTTATCGTCAACCAACTGGCTGGCGACTTGGCCAGCGGCAAACTTTTGGATGTCGCCGGTAATCTTAGCTAAGACTGCCAGGTTTTGCAATGGACTTTGGCCCTTGTTAAAGCGGGTAACGGCATCGGTAAACAAACCGTGCGCCATCGCGGTGCGACGGATTGAATACATATCAAAATTGGCAGCTTCCAAGATGATGTTTTTGGTGTTAGCGTCAACTTCGGTATCGGCACCACCCATAACGCCGCCAACGCCGATCAGGGCTTTATCGCTGGCGATCATGATCGCTTCAGCACGCGGCTCAATAGTTTTGCCATTCAATAAGCTGATTGTTTCGCCGGTCTCTGGGTGTCTGACGACAATGTTTGCGGCGTCACCATTGCTCAGGGCTTTCACTTTGTCGTAGTCGTAAGCATGCAATGGCTGACTAGTTTCCAGCATGTAATAATTGGTGAAATCGACGATATTGTTAATGGAGCGTGAACCAACTTTAGCCAGCTCAACCTGTAGCCAAACTGGGCTTGGGCCGACCTGCACGTCGCGCATGGTAATGGCCGTAAAACGCGGAACTAATTCGGGGACCTGATTATCGATTGTCAGCGGTAATTGATCGGCAACTGGTGCTGGAAATTCAGGGCTAGGTTGGTACCACTCCGGGCTTTTGTAGGGCAGGCCTTGAATGCCGGCTAACTCGCGGGCAACGCCGATGAAGCCAAAGCAATCCGGGCGGTGGGTGAACATCTTGTTTTCAATATCGAGCACTACATCGCCGCTTAGTCCGTAGGCTTCCGCAAAATCTGTGCCTGGCGCGAATTCGCCATCAATCTCTAGAATGCCGTCGTGACTATCACCAAGGCTTAGTTCTTTTGGTGAGGCCAGCATACCGTTGCTCACAACGCCGCGCAGCTCGCGGGCTTCGAGCACAAATGGTTCGTTGCCAACGCTTTCCGGCACTGTCGAACCGGGGGGCAACCAGGCCACTATTAAACCGGCGCGGACATTTGGCGCGCCGCAAACGACTTGCACATGCCCGTTTTCGTCGCGTTCGACGTTAACCGCAACACCGCCATCATCAATGGTGCAGACATGTAGGCGATCTGCGTTGGGGTGGTCTTCGCACTTGACCACTTTGGCGATAATAATTCCCTGATATTTCGCACCAATATTGATAGTCTCTTCGACAGCGCCAAGCTGGGCGCCAATCTTATCAACTAACGCATCTACGCCAATAGCCGCCACATCAGTAGCCGAACCGTAACGGTCATTCATATTACGAATGGAATTTATGCTAATTTTCATGAGAATTGCCTCAAAAAGTCGAGTTTGCCGGATTCGAAGTGACGGACATCTTCAATGCCGTATTTCATCATAACCAGGCGTTCGATACCACTACCCCACGCAAAACCGGAGTAAACGTCGGTGTCTATACCGGCTTCTTTGAGAACGTTCGGGTGGATCATGCCGCAACCGAGCAGCTCGATCCAGCCGGTTTGCGAGCAGATGTTGCAGCCTTTTTTGTCGCAGAACGGGCAGCTGAGTGCGAACTCGAATGATGGCTCGGTGAATGGGAAATAGAATGGCTGAGTCTTAACTTCCAGCGCTTTGCCGTAATATTCCTGCAAGAACGTTTTGAGGGTAGCTATCAGATGGCCGGCATTTACGCCCTTGTCGACGTACACGCCTTCCAGTTGGTAGAACGTGTGCTCATGGCGCGCATCGAGGTCTTCGTTACGGAAGACACGGCCAGGAATAACGGCAGCGATTGGCTCGCCTTTTTCGAGGTTAGCTTTGTGTTTTTTTAGCACGCGATTTTGCATAGTGCTGGTGTGTGCTGGCGCAATCAGTGGCTTGCCGTTTTTATCAGTTTGGGTGGTCATAAAGGTGTCGTAATCGTCACGCGCCGGATGGCCTTCCGGGAAGTTCAGAGCACCGAACATGTGGTAATCGTCGTCGATTTCACGCGATTCAACAGCCGTGAATCCCATACGGTAGAAGATATCGAGCACCGTGGCTAGCTCGGCCATGAGGGGGTGCTCGCTGCCCTCTGTGCTTGGCAACAGACTCGGGCGCTTGTCGGCAGGAACATTGATGTCGAATGGCGCGGTTACATCGATTGAAGGTAGTTTTTCACCTTCGTCCTGCGCACCCTTAACAAGTTCGGTGAGTTCGCCGCGCAGAGCATTCATTTCCTGACCAAATACTGCTTTTTCCTCCGGAGACAGCGTCCTGAGTTCATCAAATAAAGCACGGAGCTCTACAGCCTTCAGGATATCGGCCTTGTTCTGGAGTTCGGGTAAGCGGCTCTTTAGTAGCTCAGCAGTTTCGGCAATGCGGGAGTTTTGGTAGTTCATATCTTATGAATCAGTATACCAGCTGAACTTATATGACGCATGCGGATAGGTCCGTGAACGCCAAATTATATACTTACGAGCCGTCCAGCACTTCTAGCCGCTTCAAGTCGTCGCTCTTCGGTTACTTGCGCAGGAACGATGAGTGCGTATTCGCCAGCTGTGCATGCCTTACACAGTTTTCCAGCCGCACTCTCAACTAAAGTGTTGACTCTGGCATCATCGATTGAATCTACAATAGCCTCTAAAGTGTTGACTCTGGCATCATCGATTGAATCTACAATAGCCTCAAAAGTGTTGTAGGCGACAGAGTCAGCACCTAACTCCTTGGCTATTTCTTGGTTTGAGCGCCCGCGAGCAACAAGCTCGTTGATATCACTAGTGTCCATGCCGAGGTTACAAGGACTTATGTACGGCGGGCTAGCGAACCTAAAATGAACTTCACTAGCACCGGCATCACGCAATTGTTGAATCAGTTGACGGGCGGTGTTACCTTTTATGGTAGAGTCGTCGACTACAACAATCGATTTGCCCTTGATTGCTTCTGAGTCGATTATGAACTTTTCTTTTAGGGCCTTCTTGCGCTCTTCTCCGCGCAAATGAAAGGTCCGCGGGGCATTGGGTTGCTTAGTAATGGCATCGACCTTTGGTAGGCCCGACACTTCAGAATAGCCTTCAGCCATCGGCAAACCAGTGCTCGGAACACCAATGACCATGTCAGCGTCGTCGACAGGGTCAACTTCAGCTAAAAATTTACCCATGTTATACCTGGCAGTACGAACATGAGAACCGTTTACCACGCTCTCTTCGGCCGATGTATACACTTGCTCAAATATGCACTGTAGCGAAATAGGTTTTCGAGGAATCCTATAACTCTTGATACCTTCATCGTCATCGATTATGACGAGCTCACCCGCCTTAAAATCACGCACACTTTCCAGCGGCATAATTTCTTGTATGGGCTTAAGGGCGACTGTTTCGGAAGCGATAACGCCTCTTTTCCCTCCAGGGAATGTTCCAAGTGAAAGTGGATGTACGCCCCACGGATCACGAGCCCCAATAGTCTTCCCGTCATAAAACATGGTGAGACAGTACGAGCCATTTACTTTGGCTAAAACGCTAGACATTTCACGGCCCAGCTGACTTGTAGAAAGCTCTCCGCCAGCTCGTTTTTCTGCCTCTCTGAGCGACTTTGACATGATCATCGCCAATAGGTCACTATCCGTCTCGGCACTGTTCGGGTCAATTTCGCACTGAAGCGCAAGGGCGTCGATGCCTTTCACTGGATCATTATCCAAGTGACCATTCATGGCAATCGTTAGCTTGTCTCTCAAAAACGGCTGCGACCCTTCCACTCGATTACTTGGAGCGGTACTGTAACGGTTCTGGACCATAATTTTGCGCGCTTTGACGCTGTCGGCTGGAGTCATCCCATTAATTGGCATCATTCCGGGGATTGCTTCGCTTAATCTACCGAGACCTTTGGCTAGGACGACTTTGCTCGTGTCAGGATTAATAAATGCCATACCAGATCCGCTATGCCCGCGATGCTCCTGCAGCACACCAGCTTTCCACGCAACAGCTCCTGCCGGAAAATCATCGGGCGCGGACATTGCAAAAACACCGCACTCGTCTTGCGGCTTATCAATTTCAGGTTGCGCGTGAGGTTGCTCAAAAACGGCAATAGAATTAGCTTCGACCGGTTTGCCCTCATGCGCCATTTACCCTCAGTGTAACGTTGCACTAAGTATTAGTAAAACCATAAGCGTGTGCTAATTATCACAGAATGAGCGAGATAGTTATCTCCCACAAGTGTGTAAGATTTTTTACACAAGCGCGTTGTGTATATAACCGACTTTGGGCGAAACGCTTTTGCTACACTAGGCTTAACAACTGCTAGCAAACCAAAGGGGAACGTTTATGTCACCAGAACGAAAAAGAGAAATGCTCGAAGCATACGCTCGAGGCGATGTCACAAGCACAGTAGGCTTTAGCAGCGGATTATCACCACACGAAAAACGAGAAGAGCTTGAGATGCTTGCCGGCGCAGGCTCCGTGTTGGCCCCAGCCGTTGGCCACGTAGGCCTGCAGAACACTGCTCAACTTGAGCACATACCTCAGACAGCCGCAACTGAGTCAGTACACCCCATCGCTTAGCTGCCAATATCAGCTATACTGTAGGCATGGCAAATTTTTCTTTTGATGTAGTGAGTGAGTACGACAAGGCGGAGATGAACAACGTCTTCGACCAGGCGCAGCGCGAAATGGCTAGTCGATATGACTTTAAAGGCACCCCGGCCGAGATTGAGTGGCTGAACGCCGAAAAGACTGGGCTCAAAATTACAGGTAGCGGCGATTGGCAAATTGATGCCATCCTCGATATTGTCCGCAAAAAACTAGCCGCCCGCGAACAAAGCCAAAAAGTCCTCGACACTTCTAAAGATGCTGTCGAAAACAACTTCAAAACCACCAAGGAAGTTCCTTTTGTCCAAGGTCTCGACCAAACAAAAGCTAAGAAGATTACGGCGCTGATTCGGGACGAACTACCAAAAGTTAAAACACAGATTCAAGGTGATGCCGTACGCATTACCAGCAACAGCAAAGACAACTTGCAAGACGTTATGCAACTACTGCGCGCCCAGGACTTCGAGTTCCCTCTGAGCTTCAATAACTTCCGCTAAGCGGCCTTGACTCCACGCTTGGTATCAAGCCCAATATAGTCACGTATAGATCTCATGCCATCGGCATCAATCTGCTTCACTAGCTCTCTGTTAATCTGCTCGGCTACTCTGCCCTTGGTAGACCGGATTGCTGTAACAACTTGAACGGCCGATGCCCCGGCTTTAATTTTCTCTAGAGCAGTCTCGGCACTATCGACGCCACCGACACCAATAATCGTCAATTTATCGCCGGCCTCTTCATGGATATGTCTTACGGTTGCCGTAGCTCGCTTGCGATATTCAGGATCGGCACCACTCAAGCCCCCGGCTTCACGAGCCCATCGTATACCATATTTTGCCTTTAGGTCACTGCCCATATAGGTGTTTGTAGCAACAAAGCCGCTCAGTCCTTCTTCGAGCCCAACCTCAATCATGTCGTTGAGCTCGTGTTTTGAGCGCTCACTATCAATCTTAATAAATAATGGCTTAGCTTCGGTCATAGCTGCCAGTGCCGACTGAATTAATTCGCGAAGTGGTCCTTTGTCCTGAAGACCTCGTAGCCCAACGGTGTTCGGAGAAGAGATGCCGAGCACTATATAGCTCGCATAGTGACCAAGGCGCCTGATCACTCGCTCATGAGCCCAGGCAGCGGTCTCATTGGGCATAGTCTTATTGCGCCCCACATTAAGGCCGATTGGACACGGTAGCGGTTGGGCCGCTTGCAAGTAAGTGTCGACGACTGCATCACCGGGGCTGTTAAAGCCAAGGCGGTTCAGGCCGACACTGTGGTCCTGATTGATCGTCCATAGGCGCGGTTTCTCGTTACCATATTGGCCAAATGGCAATACGGTGCCAATTTCTGCAGCGGCAAATCCGAGCGCGTATAAACCATGGATTGCGCGGCCTTTTTTATCCCATCCAGCGCCAACAATGACTGGATTTTCGAGTGGCACACCACTAACTTCAGTGTGGAGGGATGGGTCAGTCGTGCGGCCCATGCCATTTGACGCGTAGAGCTCCATGAGGTAGCGACCAACAGCGCTACTTCCAGCAATCTCCAACGACCGTTCGGCGGCGCTTTTTAGACCTTCGCCAGCCATAATTTCGTATCTTGCTTGAAGGTCAGCCATTAGCCTTCTTCTGCAACGCCTGTCGAACCGCCTGGAAACCAAGATTCTTCGGACGTATCAGGTGAGTGTAGCTTGGCTCAAACTTCTCGCCTGCATACGCGTCGTAGGAGGAGCGGCCGCCCTCAGCAAACAACACCTGGCCGACCATTTTGGCATGACCTTTAAGCTTCAGGAAGGGATTCTGCCCATAGCGAGCACCGCTCCACTCTTCGTAGACTTGAACCTGGGGTGCATCATAACTCTTTGCCCTAGTGCTAAGAAGCACACTTGAATTGTCTTCGAGCGGAAGGTTGAATCGCTGGCGTGGTTTTACGCAGAGCTTATCGTAGAGCTGCTCCATTGTTATTTTGCCCTCGGCTACTGCACCAAGTAATAGCGGCAATAGAACAGTGTGATTGGTAACGCCATATGCCGGGTTTTCGGCCTCCTTGTCGCTGCGGCGATGTGGCGCGCAGTCGCTGGCGATAATATCAACCTGGTCGATGTTTGCCCATATAAAATCAATGTCAGCCTTGGTTTTAAGCCCAGGTTTCATGCAACCATAACCGCCAATCTCCGTTCCAGCTGAATCATCCATAAACAGGTGGTGCGGTGTTACCTCGCATGTAACATTCATGCCAGCCCCCTTTGCCTCAATAACAGCTTCTAGCTCCTGGCGTGAAGATACATGCGCGATATGAATTGGGATTTCTTTGCCGTGTTTAAGGCGGCTCATGTTTGTCAGTAATGTTGCTACATCATCACCCTCTACATGGAAAATAATGGGCTTCTCTGGATTGCTTCGATACCATATTTCCGATACGCCCGTGGCATGCTCCAACGCTATATTGTAGCCACCGGTTGTTTCGGCCAAATATACTTTAAGCGCTACGCACTCATCAACAACATTAGTGAACTGCTTTTCCAGCACACCACTATGGAGTCTGGTTTTGTGTATGTCACGGAACGCTGTTTCCGGATCAAGCCCCATATGAATACCGGTCGGTATCACCGCCTCATGGGAAATGGCTGCCTGCATAGCACGTACCCTATCTATTGAAGCTATCGGATACGGTAATACGATTGTCCGTTCTTCCGCAGATTCATCATATAGCCTGACTGACTCATTGGGCATTGCTAGCATTACCGTGATTCCAGAGCGCAGGGCTACTTCGGTATAGTGTTTAAGGCCGCCCTTGCCCTCTTGCGGGCCGTGCGACCCTTCGTTCAGGGTTACAAATCCGTCACTAGTAATAGCATCAAAGACCCGCGGGTGAGTGTGCGCATCAATCGGTCCTGGCGAGAGGCGCCACCTGTACTCGGAAACTTGCTCAACACTCATATGAGCAACTATACGAAGAGACGGCTAGGTACGCAAGCATAAGCTCTAGGCATATAAGGTATACTTTAAACATATGCAAGAAGACCAAAAGCTTTTGGAAGATGCTAAAAGTGTTTTAGCCATGAACGACCGAGGTAGCTACACGCAACCGGCGCATGGTCTGTATCCTCACCAGTGGTTATGGGACAGCTGCTTTGTGGCGATTGGTCTTCGCCATCTCGATGTTGAGCGGGCACAGGCCGAGATCATGAGCTTGCTGCGCGGGCAATGGCATAACGGCATGGTGCCGAACATTGTTTTCCGTGATGACCCGCAATATCGCACCGACCGCAACATCTGGCGTAGCTGGGTCAATCCGTACGCGCCAAACGACGTTATGACGACTGGTATCACGCAGCCTCCGATTATCGCCGAAGCCGTCGTAAAAATCGGCGCTAAACTGGCTTGGCCCGAACGCCGGAGCTGGTACCGCATGGTTTATCCGGCGCTCCTTGCCTACCATGAATGGCTCTACGAAGAACGCGATCCGCACAAAGAAGGCCTGGTGCTGCAAATTCACCCCTGGGAAACCGGGCTCGATAATACACCGCCGTGGATGGCCGAAATGCATGATCACCAGCTACCAACTTGGATTAGCATTATTGAAAAAACTAGATTTGATAAGGTGATCAACCTTTTCCGCCGCGACACTAAGTCAGTGCCGATCGACCAACGCTTTTCGACGATTGAAGTGCTCTGCTTATTCGATATCCAGCGGCGCTTGCGTCGCAAAAGCTACGACATCAATCGTGTGCTCGATCACTCATTATTCTCGATTGAAGATCTCTCGTACAACGCCATGTTTATTCGCGCCAATACCCACCTGCGGGAGATCGCTAAATCACTGCGCGAAGAACTTCCCGAAGAACTTATCGCGCGCATGCATAAAACCGAAAAAGCCCTTGAGGAATTATGGGATCCATATTCCGGCCAATATTATTCGCGTGATTTTATTACGCATCGCTTGCTAAAATTCCCAACCATCGCCACGCTCTTACCCTTGTACGCCGGGTCCGTCACGCAGGAACGCGCTAAGCAGCTGGTGCAACTTCTTGAGCACGAACGAGGCTTTGGTCCGGCTTATCCAATACCGAGCGTACCGCTCGACTCACCATGGTTCCACAGCAAACTCTATTGGCAAGGCCCGGCCTGGGTCAACACAAACTGGCTGATTATTGATGGACTCAAACGCTACGGCTTCAAAGAGCACGCCGCCGCCCTACGCGAGAGCACACTCGAAATGGTCGCTAACGCCGGCTGCTACGAATACTTCGACCCGATTACCGGCGAACCGGCAGGTGCAGCCAACTTCAGTTGGACTGCGGCGCTAGCCATTGACCTCATAAAAACCAAAGCCTAAGCCTAAGGAGCGGCAACATACGGTGTCGAGGCAGCCCAAAGGCCCTCAAAGAGGGCGCCAAACAGACTACTGACCTCTGCCGACTCAATCAAGATTGCCGACTGCTCATCGAGCGATGTAATTATAGCAATTTTGTTATCAAAAAGAATGGTCGTTGCGGCAAACTGGCCACGCATAACCTCTGGTAAATACCTCGGTTGTCGATCAGATATTTCTTGGCTCGTCAGCTCGCGGCCGTTTGGGGCTGGGCTTTCCCATAACGTTCTACTTTTAATGTTGTGTCGCTTTCTAGTCACCAGATAGTACTGCGCATAGCGTTCGTCGAATGCTCGAAAGAAATTGTCCACCGGCGCAATAATCCGCCACTGCGGCGTTTTGCAAAATAACGCCATATCAACGACTGTTTTAATGCCTTGAATGCCCTCAAAGTGCTTGACTAGCGTCTGCGTTGAAGCTGGTTGCACTGATTCCAGCTCTGTTAATAAATGCGCCAGATTTCTCATTTTCGATTTTGCAGCGCGCACCTCAGCCTCCACGCCACGCTCCAGTTGCGCTGGTGATGAAAACGTATAGAGCGTGCTGTTCATTGATGACGCTTTAGCGACCAGCCCGCGTGAGGCTAGCAGGCTGAGGTTGTGGTAAATGGTTGGCCGTTTAAGGCCCGTGCGCTTCTGCAACTCGCTAGCACCAACCGCTTCAACGTAGCTAAGGCCAGCCAAATACAATTTTGATTCGGTAGTGCCAAGGCCAAGGGCTTCAAGTTGCGGTATAAGATGATCCATACTGTCCATTATACATTGACACATTTTATACACAAATAACTCCTTACGATAACAACGCTGTCAACAACTGATTGTAGACTGTTATTGTCAACGACTTACTGACAGTTCAGACTGAAATTACTGTCATATAAGGAGAAACACCATGGAGACTATCCCCAGTAAGCAAATACACATCGTCGGTGGTGGCACAATCGAGCCAATCCGCAGCCACTTAGCGCTTAGCGCTCCGGCATATGGCAACACTGCCCGACAACTAGGCGCGCTCTGCCAGCAATATATGCCCGAAATGGATATACAAATGCATTTAACAAAGATGGCGAACGCTGGCAGCGATATTGAGACATCCGACGACTTGCGCAATGTAGCCCGACAGATTGTTGGAGACTACGCCAGTAAACTTGTGTTTTGGTCACCAATGATTTGTGATTTCCGCGGCTCGATTGGCGATGGCTATAGCGACGTGAAGCTTGATTCGCATAAACCGTATGCGATGTTGCTGGAACCAAACCCAAAAATAATTCCCATGCTTCGAAAAGAAGGCCTTGATGGCCAGCGACCACGCAAAGATATTTTTGCCGTTGGCTTCAAAACAACAGTTGGAGCTCCTCCCGACCAACAGTACTCTGCAGGCTTACGGCTACTGAAGCAAAACAGCCTTAACCTAGTCCTAGCCAATGATGCGCGCACCCGTAACAACATGGTCATAACGCCCGAAGAAGCGTTCTATCACGAATCGACCGATCGAGCCGTGGCCTTAAAGGGCCTCGTAGAGATAGCTGCGCTGCGCTCACAAATGAGTTTTACAGAATCTACTGTTGTTGCAGGCGAAGCGGTTCCCTGGAACAGTCAAGAAGTATTCCCTGCTTTACGTGCCGTCGTTAACCATTGCATCGATGGCGGCGCCTACAAACCCTTCCTGGGTGTCACAGCTGGCCATTTTGCAGCCAAACTTAATGAACGAACCTTCTTAACATCGCGCCGAAAGACCAACTTTAATGAGCTGGGCAATATTGGCCTCGTTAAAGTCGAGACTGATGGTGACGACAAAGTGATTGCTTACGGCAGCAAACCATCAGTCGGCGGACAGTCACAGCGCATCGTGTTTGAGCAACATCCCGGCAAAGACTGCATTGTGCACTTCCACTCACCTATCAAGCCCGGCTCACAGATCCCAGTTGTCTCACAACGCGAATATGAGTGCGGTAGCCACCAGTGTGGCGAAAACACCTCACGAGGCTTAGGCTCCTTCGAAGAGGGTGCAATAGAAGCAGTTTACCTAGACCAGCATGGGCCAAACATTGTCTTCGACCACAACATTGACCCGCAAAAAGTGATCAACTTCATCGAAGAAAACTTTGACCTACAGGCCAAAACCGGCGGTTACGTACCTGAGTCTTAGGACTATACTTACTACTGGTGTGCCAAAATTACCTGATCAACTTCCTGAAAACTAGAAGTGTCGATTGGCACATCGGCAAGGTACATATCCATGCAGCGCTCCATGACTTCACGACGCCAGAGCCAAAACAGGCGCATACGATTTGGATTCTCACGTGATCGCACGCCCTTACTCGCTCCCCACATAGATTTAAGAACAAGAAAATCATCGAGGTAATCACTTGGCTTTGGCGCCCTATTCTGAGATGCTATATCATCCATTAGCTCAGAATAATGATTGATTTGCTCGTCGCTAAATTCATACGCACAGGTCATATCAAAAGCTTCGTTTTTTGGGAAAAATCTTCCAAAATGAATATTTGTTGCAACGTCATAGCCCACAGGGCCAGCATGCATGTACTCGAAATCAATAATGCCTTGCGGCATAATATTGAAGGCGTTAAGATCAGTTTGAAGATAGGTACTTGGCAGTTTTCCTAAACGGCTTCTAAGCTTATCCAGCACGGCATTCAACTTACGCTCATCAAGGTCATCATAGCTAATTATGAGCTCGGGTATTCTTGCGACACCATCGATATCCTCGCCTTTACGGAGGTAGTTCTTTGGATTGGATTGTGCTTCAAAATACTTAGCGCAGATGGTCTCGAAAAGACCAAAATTTTCTTGGCTCGCTATCCCTGTTTCGGTTCTCTCGTTCATAAAGATTGCTCCAAAATGATCTGAGCCTAAAGATGTTTCAATAAAATAATATTCACCATCTCTTTCGCCATGGGCAATGACTTCAGGAACCGGGTAACCACGATTGTGCAGAGTTCTGGTGTGTATTTCCTCTTCTAGGGTATCGACTTTACTCCCAAGTCTTACGAAGCTCGAGCCGTCTGGATGGCGGTATACTTTTCCTCCTAGCAATCTGTTCTGCACAAAATCAAAACTAATTCCATCAATCTCTACCGCACCGTGTGACATCGGTGTTTCACTCATGATTCGTCGTCATCTTTTGGTTTTTCGAGCAGTAGTGGCTCGATGCCCGGGCTGCTGCTGGAGATCTTAAGGATGTCTTTGTCGACTTTTTTGAGTTCCTTGTGGGCCGTGTTGTAATGATTGACCGTAGTACCGAGCGAAATGCCGAGCTTTTGCATATAGGTTTCGTACGTAATAAGATGACGGCCTAAATCGCCGACCCGAGCCTGGATTTCTTTGGTTTGTTCTTCTATCTGTAGCCCGCGAAGGCCTTGCAACACTGTTTGTAAGTAAGCCATAAACGATGTGGGGCTGACGATAATCACCTTCTTGTCGCGGAAGGCGTACTCGATTAGGTCGCGGGCGCTGCCGGTGGAGCTTCCGATCTTGTTAATCAGCAAGTCGTAATAGATCGCCTCGGATGGGATGAACATAAAAGCGAAGTCCATAGTGCCTTCATTCGGCCGGATGTATTTGGCGGTTTCATCGATGCGAATCTTGAGGTCGTTCTTAAATTGCTTGATGATAACTTCTTTGCGGATTTTATCCTTTTCTTCCAACACACGGTTGTAGTTTTCCAGGCTGAACTTACTATCGACCGGCAGCATCTTCTGCTTATCCAAATAAATAACCGCATCGACTGTTTCGCCGTCTTTAAAGCGATGCTGCAGCTTAAAACGATCTGGTGGCAAAACGTTTTCCAGCACTTGTGTCAGGTAATATTCACCGAGCACGCCGCGTTGTTTTGGGTTGCCAAGCACGTTTTGCAGTACTTTGAGCTCATCGGTGATGCTCATGACCTGCTTGTTCGATTCCTTAAGTTCGGTCAGATTTTTGGTGACTTCAGCAATAATTTTACTGCTTTCGGTGAACTGACGCTGCATACTGCCCATCATCATGGCCTGGTTCTTCTCGAAACGATCGCCGAGCTGAGCGTGCAAGCCGTCTTTGAGCTTAGTAATGTCGTCGCTGAGCTGGGTTAAATCTTGCTTGAGTAGCAACGCGCTCTGAGCATCACCCGAGTCCGGCCGGCGCAAAACAATAACCAGCAGCACAAGTACTAAACCCCCTAAAACGATGATGGCTATAGTCATAAGCCTAGTATAGCGGAATTTAGAGCGTGATCGTAACGGTCGCGCCGACGTTTGCCCAATTATATAACCACTCTGAGCTAGCAACGCTCATCTGGACACAGCCGTGGGAGCCATTGGTAGAATACGGATCAGTATTACCAAACTCACTAGCTTTGCGCCAGCTAGCGTCATGGAAGCCATAGGTGCCGTATTCATTATCGAGGAATGGCATCCAGTGCGAAACCGGCTCACGCCAGCTACCGGTGCTTGACGTGCCGCTCAGGACGGTATCGGTGGCTTTGGCATAGACTTTATAAGTGCCTGGCGGCGTAGCGTTCTCTGCGATATTTTGCATGCCGGTAATCACCGGGTAATCACGAACCTGCTTGTCACCCTCACATACCCACTGGTGACGCTTAGTGATACTGATTTTTACTAATTGCGGGATGTCGTTGCCCATGCAGTTATTTGTAGAGGTGGGCGCTGTAGCGATAGCCGCAGCCTGCTTAGAGGGCCCCGACGAAGTAGTTGATGCCTGCTGGCCGCCATCGTTCATATTGAGCGCTCTGAAGCCGCCAAAGCCAATCAAAGCCAGCGCCAGGATCAATAACAGCCTGCGCTTGGCCTTACCGGACTTTTTTGCAGGCTTGACCGGCGCCACTGTTCGCTGGAGGTGGCGATCGGAGTGGTAAAACGAATAAGCGTTCAAGCCGGGTCGAATCGTTTTACTTTCGAGTGATGAAGTTTTCATGAATATATTGGTGAGGTTACGGTGATACCCTCTATCCTATGGCAATTAGCTACTGTTGGCTGTATTTATTTTTACTATAACTCCCTTATTATACCATTTAGTTATAGTGGGTTGCTAGGCAAAGCGGGTGACGAAAAATATGAAGACTGCGCCCAAAACCGTTAAGCCGATAGTTTTGTAACTGGAGTGCTTGCTGTGCGCCTCCGGCAGAATTTCGCTGGCACCAATGTAGAGCAAGAAGCCAGCAAAGAAACCGAGGTAGAGCGTTAAGCCAGCATCTGAAATACTGAATAACAGGGTCGTCAGGGCGCCCAAAATAGGTGCCGCGGCATCGAGGAGCAAGAAGATGAAGGCTTTACGGGTTTTATTCTTGTTGAGCAACATCAGATTGACCGTATTGAGCCCATCGCTAAAGTCGTGGGCGAGCACGGCAATCGTCACAGCAATACCAACCTCTGTGCTAGCCTGGAAGCCAAGCCCGATACCAACACCGTCTAAAAAGCTGTGGCCGATGAGGGCTAAGGCTGATGCCACGCCAACGTGAGGGTGATGATGGACCTCGTACTCTGATTCGTTGTTGTGGTGTATCAGGATGCTCTTTTCGATGGTGTGGAAGCCTAAAAAGCCACAAACCAATGCGATCATCGGGCCGGTAGCACTGCCACCAGTGCCTGATACCAATTCAAAAATTTCTGGCAACAGCTCGAAGGCCACGACACCGAGCAAAACACCGGCCGTAAAGCCTAAAAATCGGTGTAGCCGATCTTTATTTTTAAGCCCGACAAGGCCACCAATCAGGGTTGATAAAAATGCTGCAAATGCTAGAAATATGACGATCATGGATGTTATTGAACCTACAATGTTAATGGAGTGATGCTTCCATCGTAGTTTGATGATTACATTATTGCAAATTTGTCGCAATTTTTGCTATAATTGCACCATGCCAGACCCTGTTGATCAGTTAAAAATCGTTTTGAAGCAACACAGTCAAAGCTTGACTGCCGCTCGCCAGACCGTTTTTAGTGCCCTGCAAAACAAAGAACCGCAAACTATGCACGAAGTAGTCTTTGCCTGCCAAGGCCAGGTTAATCGGGCCAGTATTTACCGTGTGATAAGCCTGTTTGAGCGTCTAGGCATTGTGCAGCGCTTACAGATTGGCTGGAAGTATAAGCTTGAGCTGAGCGGCGCATTTCATCACCATCACCACCACATGACCTGCACGCAGTGCAGCGTTACCGTGCAGATACCCGAAGATACGCACCTCGAGCAGCATTTGCGCGATGCTGCTGCTAGCCAGAGCTTCGTTATGCAGGGCCATCAGCTAGAAATTCAGGGCTTATGCGCCCGCTGCGCGGCAGCACCAAGCATGCCCTTATAAAACATAATGACCCGAACGAAGTTTGTCCGGGTCAGTAGGAAGCCTCACACTTCCTACATCTAGCTTATGCCTAGCCAAGTCTAATTGCAAGACAATTTTTAGGCTTTTCCCAAGCTTCTTTGCTTATCCTTGATCGCTTCACGCGAGGAGATAAATGAGGCGAAAATTACACCAATACCGACGAAACCGGTGACAGCATCGGGCACTTCGAAGAAAACACTACCGAGCAAGGCGATGGCCAGCACCAGAATGGCATAATGGGCGCCATGCTCAAGGTATTTGTAGACATCAAGCGTGCCTTTATCAACCATGTAGACGGTTAGGCTTCGCACCCAAATGGCGCCAACGCCGAGACCTAAGGCAATCAATATGACTTTATCGGTAATGGCGAACGCGCCAAGCACGCCGTCAAAGCTAAAGCTGGCATCTAAGACTTCCAGGTAAACAAAAGCCATGAAGGCCGCAAAACCGGTGTACATTACCGCCGCAGAGCCAGGTTTCTCGTGGGAATCGGACTGACCAGATATTTTAGCTAGGCTATCGATAAACAATTTAATAGCTGTGTAGAGTACGGCGCCGCCAATGCCAGCCTGCAGCACCGTCTTAGCGTCTTCACCGGCGAATACGGATAGAAGCAAGACCACAAACACAACAATCATAGGCGGCAACCAGATGCTGCCCCCGGCTTTTTGTAACACTCGCTCGGTACGCTTCAACCAAAGATCTTTGCGGGCGTCATCAAACAAGAAGTACAGCGTTAAGGTCAGTAGGAAGGCGCCACCGAATGCGGCGATGGCAACATGGGCATGCTCGAGATGCTTAGCGTAGGTTGCAGGATGGTGAAGGGCATCGTCGATAACTTTGCTCCACGACAGATCAGCCGTTATCATCACGATTAGAATCGGGAATACAAAGCGCATACCAATAACGGCGATCAATATGCCGAAGGTCAGGAAGATTTTGCGCCAGAAGATCGGCATGTGCTTCAGAATCTTGGCGTTAATGACGGCGTTATCAAAACTAAAGGCGATCTCGATGGCTATCAGGATAATAATAGTGATGGCCGCAGCGAAGCCACTCTCAAAAAAAGCGGCCAGAATCGCGGCAGCGGTAAGGCCAATCGAAAAACCGAAATATCGAAACATGTCCGCTTAGTTTACCACAGCTTGATTGGCAGCTTCGATGCGTTCCACAATAAACTTGCTGGCTTTGGGTGAAATACTATGGCGCTCGCGAATGGTGTGAGACGTGATTTTACCGTTGTCACTGCCAAAGACATGTCGCGTTTTACCGCGGATTACAAACATATCGTACGTGCCGTAAATAACGTCCATCGGCATTGATAGCTGCTTAATATCTTCGTCCGCGGTCTGATCCATTACGGTATTTTGCAAGCTTTTGATGAACGATGGCCATGTGCCGCGCTCAACTTCAAAGCCAATAACTTTGTTGGCTAGGCGCTCAGCCAGGCGCGCCGTTTGAACATTAAAGGTGGGTTGATACTTAATGATGCGTTGATAAAACCGAAAGTACAGATCGGTGCGTAAACGGTAGCGCCACTTATCGGGCAAACCTTCATATAGCGGCATCTCGTAAAGCACCAGGTGTTTGACGAGGTCCGGCCGTAAGCGCGCCACACGTACTGCTACCAAGCAACCCATAGAGTGCCCGACCACAATGATCGGCTCTTTAGCGTTCAGCCTTTCGATACTGGTTATGACGGCCTGAGCGTGATCGTCAACGTCATAATCGATCCAATCCGGTTTTGGTGACGCGCCAAAGCCAAGTAAATCAAAGGCTACGACCCGCTGCTGCTTGGCAGCCAGCTCCTCGACGACGTGCTTCCAGACATCTCCAGTCTTGCCAATGCCATGCAACAACACCAGCGGCGTGCCAGTGCCAACATCCGTGACTTGGGCGAGTTTGTACGGTCGCTTGAGCGTGCTGTGCCAAAATTTATCAAGTTGAGTGCGAATCATCCTTCTAGTATAAGCGATGCATAGTCATCAAATACTGCATCCGGTGCCTGACTCGCCTGCAGCCTGGCGTACGGTAAAATTGCGCCCCTGAAGCCAGCCGTTTGCCAGTAGGCTTCGGCTGGCAGCTCGCGATTAGTGAAACCGTCAGGCTCGGGATAGGCTGTCAGATATAGATACGGCTCTTTGATGCTTTCGTCGCCCGACGAAAAGCCAAGGCTCAGCTGTTTCGTATCGTTTTGCGGGAACCAGCTCAGCGCGATATCAAAATGATGCGGGTATAGTAAGATCGGACTGGTTAATCCAGTGTCCAGGTCAGTTTTGATGCCCTTGAATCGCTTTTCGAGCCACCACAGCGCTTCGGCATAGTGCGCTGCCTGCTTGGCGTCAAAATACTTGGTGTCGGCACTAAACTCGGGTTGCTCCAGCTCGACGCGCTGGCTGCGGGCAGTCAGCCAGACTTTGTTGTGGTTTAGGATCTCGGGCGCTGCGTATTCTTCGAGCGACCAATTGGTGTCGCCGATTCGGACTTTGTGTTTTACGAGGTCAACCGTAGCTCGAATGTGTTGGCCGCCAACCATCATCTCTTGCGTGCTGATGCCGCGCATCGTGACTTCAAGTCCATACTGCCATTCGTGTTCATTTGGCGCAACATATGCCAGCTGTAGGCTACCCAGAACTTTTACTACATCCTGGATGTAATTACGGGTCGGGATCAGATCTTCGGCAATGAGTAGTGGCAGCGCGTTCATACCTTTAGTATAGTCCACCTGATCGTGCAGCCTAAACAAGGTGCCGGTGTAGGATTTCTAGAATACGCTGATAATGTGCTGCAAACCAAATTGCGTTAAACACCAGCAACGCTGGGAAGACACCGAAGGATTCTAAGAACTTACCGGTTGTAATGCGCAGTTTTTTGATAGGCGGGAAGCCGAACTTAATCGGGATTGGCAACAGCCATGGCACGCCCTCTTTGGTAAAGCTATCCATAACCAGGTGGCTAACCATGCCGATCATGAATGCCC